>DATIRX010000085.1:0-5054 GCA_035469225.1 Bryobacteraceae bacterium | reverse complement strand
TCCGCGCGATGGAGACCCTCATGCCGAAGCTCGGCGCGCGGGAAACGATTGCGCCGGTGACCGCCGCGCAGGGTCAGAAGCGCAAGCGCGTGGGTCTGGTTCTGGGATGCGTGCAGCGCGAGTTCATGCCGGAGATCAACGCGGCGACGGTACGGGTGCTCTCCTCCGAGGGCTGCGAAGTGATCGCTCCCGCGGACCAGCCCTGCTGCGGGGCGTTGATGGTTCACGCCGGCGAAGAGACTCCGGCGCTCGACCTGGCGCGGCGCATGATCGACGTGTTCGAGCGGGCCAACGTTGATGTGATCGTCACCAACGCCGGAGGCTGCGGATCGAACGTGCGCGAATACGGGTACCAGCTGCGCGACGATCCTCAATATGCCGGCCGGGCGGCGGCATTTTCGGCAAAGTGCAAAGATGCCGCCGAGTTTCTGCAAGAACTCGGGCCGCGCAGCGTACGCCGTCCGCTGCAGATGCGGGTGGCGTATCACGATTCCTGCCACTTGCAGCACGCCCAGGGCGTTCGAACGCAGCCGCGAACGCTGCTGGCCGCCATTCCCGGAGTCGAGCTGCTGGAGCTTCCGGAGGCCGCGCTGTGCTGCGGATCGGCGGGGATCTACAATCTGGTGCAGCCGGAGACCGCCGACACGCTGGCCGACCGCAAGGCGCAGTTCATTGGCGCCGCCAAACCGGATGTGGTCGCAACGGGAAACATCGGCTGCATGCTGCAGATCGCCGCGGCAATCGAACGGAATGGACAGAAAACGCCGGTTCTGCACACCATTCAGCTGATCGACGCTTCCATACGAGGCAGCCGGCCCGGGCGTCTATAGTAGCCCGGGGGTCTATAGTAGAAGAGATGCTCAGAACCCTGTTGTTCTTCCTGGGAACTGCTTCGCTGGCGCTGGCGCACACCGTCACCGGGCGCGACGCCGACTTCGTACGCAATTCCGCGGGCACGCACATCGCACCGTATCTGTATTTGGGAGCCAAGCACATGGTGACGGGTTACGATCACCTGCTGTTCCTGCTGGGCGTGATTTTCTTCCTGTACAAGCTGAAAGACGTCGCGGTTTACGTGACGTGCTTCGCCATCGGGCACAGCATCACGCTGCTGGCGGGCGTACTGGGCGGAGTGCACGTGAACCCCTACATCGTCGACGCACTGATCGGGCTATCGGTGGTGTACAAGGCGTTCGACAACCTGGACGGATTTCGCACGCTGTTCGGATTCCAGATCAACGCCAAGGCGGCCGTGCTGGGCTTCGGCCTGATTCACGGATTCGGCCTGGCGACCAAGCTTCAGGAGTTCAATCTGTCGCGCGAAGGACTGGTGCCCAATATGATCGCGTTCAACGTAGGGGTCGAGATCGGCCAGATTCTCGCGCTCACGGTGATCCTCTTCGTGATGACGCAATGGCGCCGCACCGCCGACTTCGGGAAGCATGCCGTCTTCGCGAATGTCCTGTTGATGACCGCCGGCTTCCTCCTGATCGGATACCAGTTGTCGGGTTATGCGTTCGGGAGCGCTGTATGAATCCCGCACAGGTTCAAATGCCTTCGGCTGGCGGATTGCTGCTGCGGCTGGGGATCGCGGCGGTGGTGGGAGCCGTTCTGACCGTGTGCGTCATCATGCCGGCCGAGTATAGGAAGGATCCCACGGGTTTCGGGAAACTGACCGGACTGATCGCTCTGGCGACGCCCACGGTGGCCCGGCCCGCGGCCGACGCACCGGCAGCCGCCGCGAACGGGGACGCCAAAGCAGATGCCAAAGGCGCGGCCGAGCCCGTGCTCTCCAAAAACGCCTGGTTCTACCCCTCCGAATTCCGCACCGACACGGTGAAGATCACGCTGAAGCCCGATGGCGAGCTGGAATACAAGGTGGCGATGAAGGCCGGCGAGTCGATGGTCTATAGCTGGTCCGTGGATCAGGGCACCATCTATTACGATTTTCACGGCGAGCATTCCAACGATCCCAAGAACTCGCAGCGTTATCGCGAGGAACAGGAAACCACCAAATCCAACGGAACATTCGTCGCACCGTTCGATGGGATTCACGGCTGGTTCTGGCTGAACCTGACGGGCAAACCCCAGGTGGTGACGCTCAAGATGAGCGGTTATTACGAACTGCACAAAATGGAAAAATAGTTCGGCGCGCGCAGCCGCTTTTCCGCTAAGATCAAGAAAGTTGCCGTCGGGGTGGTACGGTGACCCTAGAGATCATCGAAACGAAGGGAAACTGCTAAATGGACGGGACACTGATCGGCGAGACGATGAAGATCAAGGGTGAAATCACCAGCAAAGAAACGCTCCAGTTGAACGGCGAACTGGAAGGCCAGGTGGAGTTGGACAGCCGCCTGACCGTGGGCCCCAAGGGAAAAGCGTCGGCCAACATCAAGGCAAAAGAAGTGGATATCGCGGGTTCGGTGCAAGGCAACATCGATGCCACCGAGCGCATCGTGCTCCGCAAAGGCGCGAACCTGGTGGGCGATGTGAGAACCGCGGGTATCGTGATCGAGGACGGCGCCTATTTCAAGGGCGGCGTGGATATCGCCAAGCCCACAGCCGGGTAATCCCGAACTAAACGTGAGTGCTCCGATGCTACTATCGGAGCATTGTGTTTTCTCCTGGAACATTTGCACTGACACCAGAGCAGCGCGCGGCCTTACAGCGTGCGCTCGACGACTGGCGGGGCAGCGGAAAGATCGCGCGTCTATGGTCCCGCGATGCATCCGTCTGGACCGGCGGCGACGAGAGCAAATGGCTCGGCTGGCTGGATATCGTCGAGGCGCAGCTCACTGACGGCGGCCGGTTCGCCAAGTTCGCCCAGCAAGTCCGGGAGCGCGCGTTCACGGACATTGTTCTGCTGGGGATGGGCGGATCGAGCCTGTGTCCGGAAGTGCTGGAGCTGTCTTTCGGCAGGGCGGAGGGCTTCCCCCAGTTCCACGTACTCGATTCCACGGATCCGGCGCAGATACAAGCCGTGGAAGCCGGTATCGATCTGCAGCGGACCCTGTTCATCGTGTCGAGCAAGTCCGGCTCAACGCTGGAACCGAACATCTTCAAGCAGTACTTCTTTGAGCGCTCCGGACGCGATGGCAGCCGCTTTGTCGCCATCACGGATCCAGGATCGAAGATGCAGCAGGTGGCCGAGCGCGACGGGTTCTGGCGCATCTTCTTTGGACGGCCCAGCATCGGCGGGCGCTATTCGGCTCTGTCAGACTTCGGGATGATCCCGGCCGCGGCCATGGGTATCGACGTGCCGGAGGTTCTGGGCCTGGCGCAGATGATGGTCAACGCCTGCTCCGCGGCGCGCCCCGCAGTTACCGCGAATGTGGAAGCGAATCCCGGAGTAGTGCTGGGAGCGGCCCTGGGAACACTGGCGCTGGCCGGGCGCGACAAACTCACGATCGTCGCTTCACCGGGGATCCATGATCTGGGTGCGTGGCTGGAACAACTGGTGGCGGAATCGACAGGCAAGACCGGCAAGGGCGTAATCCCGGTGGATCGCGAGCCGCTGGGGACTCCATCGGAATATGGACCGGACCGGATCTTTGTCTATGAGCGGCTGGAATCGGCGCCGGATCCGGAGCAGGACCGGGCGGTGGCCGCGATCGAAGCCGCCGGGCATCCGGTGATCCGGCTTAGCGTACCCGACGTGTATCACCTGGGCGCCGAATTCTTTCGCTGGGAAATGGCCACGGCCGTAGCCGGGTCGGTCATCGGAATTCATCCTTTCGATCAGCCGGACGTGGAGGCCGCCAAGATCGCCACGAAGAAGCTGACCTCGGCGTTTGAGGAAGCCGGCTCGCTGCCGCCGGAGACCGGCGTGGTGCGGATCGGCAGCGGGGATCTGGCGGAGCGTTTGCGCGCGCTGCTGGCCTCGATTCACGCGGGCGACTACTTCGGACTGCTGGCTTACATCGAGATGAACCAGGGGCACGAAGAAGCGCTGCAAGGGATTCGCCGCAAGGTGCGCGACGCGAAGCGGGCCGCGACGGTGCTGGGATTCGGACCGCGATTCCTGCACTCGACCGGGCAAGCGTACAAGGGCGGGCCGAACACGGGAGTGTTCCTGCAGATCACCTGTGAGGATGCGCGCGACGTTCCGGTTCCGGATCAGAAATACACGTTTGGCGTGGTGAAGGCGGCGCAGGCGCGCGGCGATCTGGAAGTTCTGCGGGAGCGCGGCCGGCGCACGCTGCACGTGCACCTGGGGCCGGATGTGAAGGCCGGGCTCGCGCTGCTGGCTTCGGCCGTGGAGCGCGCGTTACAATAGAAGAGTTTCAGCGTTTCCCTTCCCATCGGGCCGGTAGCTCAGTTGGTAGAGCATCGCACTTTTAATGCGGTGGTCGCGGGTTCGAGCCCCGCCCGGCTCACCATTCACAAATCAACCTAGAATCAGGTCGGCGCAGTGGCCCGTGAGCCGTAGTATGTGTCTAAATGCGATGGGCCGGGTTGGGATCAGTCCCACCCCGGCCCATTTTTGATCCGACCTCTAGAAGTACATCTTCACAGCGATCTGCAGAATTCGGGCGCTGTTGGCCCGAGTGGAATTCAGAGCGCCCAAGCCGAACCGGTTGGCAATCGAGCTGCCGCCCCTGTTGAGCAATACGCCGGCAGGGCTGAACTGCGCCGAGGAGTTCACTGAGCCCCACTGGGTATGATTGAAGGCGTTGTACGCTTCCAGGCGAAGCTGGATGCGCGGACCTTTCTCACCCACCTGGATATTCTTGAAGACATTCATATCCCACTGGTTGAGCCCAGGACCAGTCAGGAAATTCAGCGGGGAGTCCATCCCCTGGCTGCCTTTAGCCGCGGGCGCGAAGCACGCGGGGTTGATGAACGCTTCGAGAGTCTTATCCCCGTGGGAGAGATTGGGGTTGCAGGTGAATACTACGCGCGGCGCCACATCTTCACTGCCCGTAATCTGCTTGTTCAGGATAGCGGGACCAGTGCCCGTGATGCTATAGCTGACATTGACCGGCGCACCCGAACTGAAGCTGGTCAAACCCGAAAGCTGCCATCCATCGAATACGGTCTTGGCAACCTTGTTG
>DATIRX010000084.1:0-5780 GCA_035469225.1 Bryobacteraceae bacterium | reverse complement strand
ACCACGGCCAGCCAATATACTCGGATCATGTGTCGATATCTGTTTATCCTAGCAGCCGCCATCGCCGGGCTTGCGGACGCACAATCCCAGTGCTCCGATGCGCGCGATCTGCGTCTCACCAACGGCAAGATCATGACCATGGATCGGCAGAATTCCGTAGTGTCTGAGGTCATCATCCAGAACGGGCGATTCACCGCCGTGGGACGCACCGGCGACAGGCGCAGCAGTCCCTGCACCCGGGCCATCAACCTGCGCGGCCGCACCGTGACTCCCGGGCTGATCGACAATCACAATCACATTGTTCTCCTCGGAATCCGTCCCGGGCATGACACGCGGCTGGAAACTGCTGCTTCCATTAAGGATGTCCAGACGGCCATCGCGGCACGCGCGAAGTCGGTTCCGGCGGGTGAGTTCCTTACCGCCATGGGCGGCTGGAATCAGGTGCAGTTCGCCGAAAAGCGCCTGCCCACGTCGGCCGAGCTGGATGCCGCCGCGCCGAATCATCCGGTGATCGTGTATCAGGCGTTTACCGGACCAGCGGCGGTCAACACGCGCGCGAAGGCGTTCTTCACCAGTAAGGGCGTGGCGGTGAATGATACGGGCACCATCGCCGCGAACGCGCCGTCCGTCGCTGCGTTGAATGCCCTGCGCTCTGTCCAGACATTCGAAGACAAGAAGCGCGGAACCCTGGACGCCATGGCCTACGCGGCCAGCGTCGGATTGACCACCAACGTCGATATGGGAGCGTTCCTGCCTCCCGGCCTGGCTGATATTCAGGATTCCTTCACCTTCGACGGTCTGGCGACCGCCGATCCGTTCCGCATGTACGACGCATTTCTCGCGCTGCATAAACAGAACAAGATGACCACTCGCCTGCGCGTATTCTTCCTGAGTATGGACACGCGGCCGGACGTCCCCATGCTGAAGCAGCGCATGCAAAACATCTTCCAAGGCTTGGGCGACGACATGCTCAAGGTTTCCGGCATCGGCGAATTCGCGTCGCAATGGCCTCTGTTTGGACCAGTCACCCCGCCTGCGAACTATGAAACCGCGCTGCAGTTGATCGCCAAGGAGGGCTGGGCATTCCAGCAGCACAGTCTTTCACCGGCCGAGGACCAGATCACCACTTCGACATTTGAAAAAGTGAACGCCGTCACGCCCATCCAGGACCTGCGCTGGTCCCTCGCGCACGCTCTTCGCACCGACCAGGCCACGGTCAACCGCTTAAAATCGATGGGCGCCGCCATCGCCGTACATCCATTCGAATATCTGGCGGGCGCGGTGGGCGCCGGTCCGCCGCTGCGCATGATCCTCGATAGCGGCATTCACGTGGGCGCCGGGTCGGACTCGGCGCAGATCTCGACGCTGAATCCGTGGCTGATCATTTATTACATGGTCACCGGCAAGAATTCCTCCGGCGTGCTGATCAACGATAAACAGCAGGTCACCCGCGCGGAAGCCCTGCGGCTGTATACCGCCGAGAACGGATGGTTCCTGCACGAAGAGAATCAGCTCGGATCGATTGAAGTCGGCAAGTTCGGCGACGTGATCGCGCTCAGCGACGACTACTTCGATCCCGCCAAGGTTCCCGACCAGGCCATTAAGAAGCTGAAGTCGGTACTTACGGTCGTGGACGGAAAAGTCGTCTACGATGACCTGAAGTAGTGTTTGCTACTCGAGCTTGAGGGGGCTGCTTCCGGCGCCGCGGAGCAGTAACCCCGTGAACTCCCCCGCCGAGTGCGCCATGGCCAAACCGGCAATGAGCGGAAGGCACCGCACGTACGGAATCCCGGGCTTTCCGGCCAGCGGCATGATCACGGTTCGTAGGATCTCGAGGGGCAAGATGCCGCATACCAATAGGCGGCCCAGCCGGCGGCCCCAATCCATGTCCGCGGCCCGAAGACCGGTCGTCGATCGCCCATTGTGAAAATGAGCGTGCGGCGTTCCCCAGAATCCCCACGACTGGACGTGGCTCACCAAAATTCGCTCGTCGAAACCGATTTTGCCTTTCGACCACAGCTCAGCTTCGAGTGTCAGTTCTATCCGGCCCGCGGCCAGTGGCCCGGCGGGTATGGCGCAGCGTTTGAAAGAAATATTGGCGGCGGCCGGCACCCGTCCAATGCGCGAACGTTCCAGAGGCGGCAAGAAGGGCGCGAAGGTACAGAGGAAGTTCGCCCAATCCATGAGGCTGCCGGTGGAACCATTCAAAATCGCGCCTCCGATCGCGTGGGCGTCCGGTTGAGTTTCGTGCGCTTTCAGAATCCGCCTGCACCAATCTTCGGCGGGGCGGCAGTGATCCTCCGTCCAGGCGATGATTTCGCCGCGTGCGCTCTCGGTGCACTGCGCGCGCAGATCAAAAATCGATGCCCCGGGGTTCACTATGCATCGGACGCCGCCGGGCGAGTCGGGGAGCGGATTGGGCAGTCCCTCTCCGGTGGAATCTCCCACCAACAGTTCGGCGTTCAAGGCCCGGCATTGCGGCGCGAGAATCTCTAGGCAGGCCTGCGCCGAAGGCCACGGATGCGTCGAGGCTATCACTACCGTTAGAGCCGGACGCGCCAGCATCTTTCTAGGAGAACGTAATCACGGCGCCCAGCACCGTGCGATCCCCTACCGCCTGGATCGCTTCACGAGTCTGCTCAATGGGATAGGTTTTCGTGATCATCGACTTCATGTCGATCACGCCCTTTTCGATCAGCTTCACGTAGCGCGGAATGTCGCGCAGCATGTTCAGCCCGCCCTGCTGCCCGGAGTAGAACGTCCGCCCGCGGTTGGAGAACTGCGCTGCGTTGAAGCTGACGTTGCCGCGCCAGGCCACGCCCAGCATCACGATATGGCCGCCGGCGCGGGTGAAGTCGAAGCACTGTTGCAGGGGAAGAATGGCCGTGGGGTCGGGCCCCGCCTCCACTTTGGGCGGAAACCAGTCGCTGCCCACGGCGTTGATGGTGAAATCGGCGCCGTCGGGCACGGCGTTGGTAGTGAGCCGGCCCCCGGCGAAGCGGCGGTCCGTGGTCGCCTTGCACAGAGAGCGAATCTTGGCGACGAGCCCGTTGCCCTCCGCGTTCGGATCGAGCGCGATGGTCCCGCCGACCTTCATGGCGATCTCCCGCCGGGCTCGGATCGGTTCGATCACGATCACCTGACCGGCATTCTGGAGGCGCGCGGCCTGGATCGCGCCCATGCCCACGGGTCCGGCGCCCTGCACCACCACGTTCCAGCCCGGCTCGATCTGCACCAGGTCGCGCCCCGCGGCCAGACCGGTGCCGACCGTATCGCCCAGCAAAGTCAGTTGCTCGGCGGGAAGATCGGTGAATACCGGGCAGCAGTACTCCTCCGGCACCACCATGATTTCGCTCAGTCCGCCCAGCGAGGCGCCTTCGGATACCTTCGTGCCGTCGGCCATCTCGGCCATGGAATGCGCCGGAGCGGTGTCGAGGAACTGGCACCAGTCCGCGCGCCCGTGCAGGCACTGATAGCACACCCCGCATTGCGGAGTGCCGGGCACCACCACGCGGTCGCCGACCTGGACGCGCTTCACTAGCGGCCCGATCGCTTCCACTACCCCCATGCCGGAATGATTCGGGATCGAGGCCTGCTGGACTGCCGTGGTCGCAAGAGCGCCCCCGACGATGGTGTAGCAAACCGCCGATGCTTGCGTACGGACGAGCACCTCACGCGGCTGGATCGCCAGCAGCCTGAGTTCCTCTACCGACGCGCCGGTGCCGTGCCGCACGAAGGCTTTGAAGCGCCGGCCGGCTTGCGTACCGGTGAGCTGCGCCGGAGCCTGCCCCGTGACCACCTGCGGGACGAATGCGGCCCCGCCTGCGGCTGCAGCTTTCGTAAGCATTTTCCTGCGTGAAAGTGACATGAGCGCTCCTATCGGAAGCAGTCTATCAGACCTTCGCGAGGAACTCCGCCGCTGGGATGGTCCACCCGAAATAGGTTTCGACGTTGAACAGAGTCGCCTCCTGCATCGCCGGCGGACCCGCTGCCATCACCGCGTCAGTGATCAGGATCGGCCAATAATCCAACACGAAGGCATGGCGCAGCGTGGTTTCGACGCATACATTCGTCGCGATACCCGTGAAAAACAAATACCGGATCCCCCGCGACTTCAATTCGGCATCCAGCGTTGTGTTTGCGAAGCCGCTGTACCGGCTCTTCACCACTACCAGATCTCCGGCCTGCGGTTTCAGCTCGTCGACAATCTGAAAATCCCAGGTTCCTTCCGTGAGCAGCTTGCCCTCGAGCTCCGGGCGGCAAGCCATGAGGCGAAGCGCCAGCTCCTTGTGCCAATTGGGTGCCGAAGGTCCGCCGCTATTGCTGAGATCGGGCTTGAATCCCATTTGCAGATAGACAACCGGCACGCTCCCTCGCCTGGCGGCGTCCAGTACCCCGGCGATCGATCGAACGACGGCCGGCGCACCGGATATATCCACGCCTGCGATGTCCAGCATCCCGTTCTCGCTGGCGAATGCGTTTTGCATGTCCACCACCACGACGGCGGACTGGGCAAGGTCGATTTCAACGGGTTCCGGCTTGGCGTCGAGCTGTAACATTTACGAACATATTACCGCTAGAACAAAGTCGTAGTGCCACCTTCAGGCAAGTACCGGCTCCTCGACTTTCGTGCAGGTGGGAGCCACGGGAGCGAACGTCACCAGCTTCAAGGACACGGCGAGCCGCGGGCATTACGTGTATCGCGTGCGGGGGTTCCATGGAAGCGCGACCTCAGCCTACTCGAACTCATTCGCGGTAAGCGTCCGATAATCCGAGAGCACCCAATCCTTACGGCAGTGCGAAGACGTACACGGCATTGTGCCCGGCGACACGCTTGATCTCGGGTGCATGCAGCGTCACCAGACCGGGACCCAGTGCGCCGTCGCCGGTCAAAATCGCGACGTACTGCTTGCCGTTGACCGCGTATGTGATGGTGCTGACGGCGACGCTGCCGCCGACGATGCCTTCCCACAGCTGCTTGCCGGTCTCGGCGTCAAAAGCGTGCAGGCGGCGATCGAGATCGCCCCAGAAGATCAGGTTGCCGGCGGTGGCCAGCACGGCCCCGTTCGAGGGAGCGCGCTGCTTCCCGAACCGCAGGATCTCACCGGTCTCCACATTGATCTTGGCGAGTCCGTTCAGCTCCTGCGGATTCGCGCCCGCGCGCGGCACGCCCTTGCGCTGGCCGCCTTCGATGTTGTCCAGGCACACGTCGATAAAGGGGACATACATCGAGTTGGTCAGCGGCGAGTAGGCTGCCGGCCAGTAGCTGCGGGTATTGAAGAAGCAGATAATCTTCTCTTCACCCTTGTTCCGGAAGATCAGGTCCTCGTTAAGAAAGGTCTTGCCGGTATTGACGTCCACGTTCTTCAGCCAGAAGTTGGGAGCGTCATAGGGGAACGGATTGGCCCACAGGAATTCACCCGTCAGCCGGTCCAACAGAAAGATTCCTCCCGACTCTCCGGCCGCGAAGATCGTATCACGCTCTTCGCCTGGTTTGATGCGGGGGTTAATCCACTTGACGAATTGCGGATTCGGGTTCAGCTTCGTATGGATCAAGGTGCGCTCGTTGGTCCAGTCCTCATCCCAATCGTCGCCGGGCAGATGCTGGAAATACCACAGAAGCTTGCCGGTCTTGCCGTCGAGCGCGACGGTAGAATTGCTGTACAGCGCCGAGGGAGACGAGGTTGGAATCGCAAACGGATTACCGTTGTGCCGCGCAATCCTGCTGTTCGGCGTCGGGTTGGCGATGCCGTAGTAGACGATGTCGCACACCGGATCGT
>DATIRX010000083.1:0-3267 GCA_035469225.1 Bryobacteraceae bacterium | reverse complement strand
GGTGTCCGTCGGCGGTTCGGGGCACAGTCCAGGCTGGCTTGGCGGACTTGTTTGGCGCCGCGACTTGTCCCTGCTCCGTCGCAAGAAGCGCGGTGAATCCAACGGCAAAACCGAGGTGTCGATAGTTCATCTTCCCTCCAGGTATGTACAGTATACGCCTGGCTGAGGACGGCGGCGACCGTCACACCATCCGCTTGTCACACCGGCGGCAGCCACTGCTCCCCGCCGCCGGATAAGATAGCCAGATGAGACACCAGCGGCTGTTGCTCGTGTTCGCGGTTTTCGGGGCTGGCGCGCACGCGCAATGGTTGAACGTTCCGACGCCGGGAACACCCCGCACCCGCGACGGCAAGCCGAACCTGGCGGCGAAGACACCGCGTGCCGCCGACGGCAAGCCGGACCTCTCCGGTGTATGGCTGCATGAGATTACCTCCCTCGCGGAACTGAAACGGCTCTTCGGCGCCAGCATCGATGCGGCCCTCTCGGTAGAAGTGCCGGGAATGGAGGTCGGCGTCATACACAAGTACGCTCGCAATATCCTTGCGGACTTCCAACCCGGAGAATCGCCGATGCGGCCGGAAGCCGTGGAAATAATGCGCCAGCGCGCGGCCGCCAGCAACCCTACGGAGGTTTGCGCGGTGGGACAATTCGGCATCCCTCTCGCCGGTCTCCTCGCCGAGGCGATCAAAATCGTTCAGTCACCCCGTATGAGCGTTCTCTTTTATGAGATCGACAACCTGCATCGCCAGATCTACACGGACGGACGCGTGCTGCCTAAAGAGTTCGACTATCCGGCTTTCCTGGGTTATTCGGTGGGGCACTGGGAGCGCGACGTCCTGGTGGTGGAAACCGCGGGGTTCAACGGCAAGACCCGACTCGATTTGATGGGCCATTACCACAGCGAAGCCCTACGCGTCACCGAACGCTTCCACCGCCGCGACTTCGGACACATGGATGTCGAAATGACCTTCGACGACCCCCAGACTTACGCGAAACCTTTTACCATCAAGGTCCCTCACGACCTGCTGGCCGACTCCGACATCTTCGAGATGTTCTGCAACGAAAACGAGAAGGACCGCGCCCACCTGCAAAAACAGTAGGCCGACCGTGGCTGTCAGCGCTTGGGCGTAACGCGCAGAATGCTTCCGCTGCGGGTCAGCAGGTATACTGCGCCGTCGGGACCCTGGCGGATGTCGCGAATACTTTCCTTCCGGTCCAATAGCAAACGTTCTTCGGCCACCACTTCGTTCTTGTCGAGTACCAGCCTGACCAGGCAGCGCGCTTCCAGCCCGCCGACGAACAGATTGCCGCGCCAATCCGGAAACAGGTCCCCGGTGTAGAACATCATGCCGGACGGGGCGATATCGGGGATCCACCAGTACACCGGTTCTTCAACCCCGGGCATGGAGGTTTTCCCGTTGCCCACCGGGACGTTCTTCCGCCCGTCGGTGCGGCGCACGTCGTACTGCGTGCCATAGGAGACGTCGGGCCAGCCGTAATCCTTGCCGGACCGGATGATGTTGATCTCATCCCCGCCTTGCGGGCCGTGATCGGTGACCCACAACTCGCCGGTCGCCGGGTTGATGGCCGCGCCTTCCGGATCGCGAAGACCATGCGCGAAGGTGGTGGCGGGAACCGTTGCGCGGCTCAGCCAGGGATTATCGGGCGGAATCGAGCCGTCGCGATTGATGCGCAGCACGCGCCCCGAAAAATTGCGGCGAAGATCCGGATTGGCGGTGAAATCGTGCTCTTCGCCATCGTAATCGGCTTCGTAGTAGAAGAAGCGGTCCGCTCCGGTGATGAGCAGCTTGCCGTCCGGCGCGATCACGATCCTCCGCTCGGCGCCCTCGGCGAGAACTTTGACGTCTTCCAGGCGCCGGCCGTCGGCGCTCAGCCTGGCGCTGGCGGCCTGCTCCATGCCGATCTGCATGGTTCGCCGCTCGGCGATGGACTTGGCCCAGATCTTGTCGTAGAAGAACTCGACCGGCCACATCGCGGGAGCTTCGCCGGGAGGCGGGGCGAAATAGTTGAAGTAAATCGTACGGTTGCGCGCAAAGTCGGGATCCAGAACCACATCGTGCAGGCCCTGCGCCGCAACCGATTTCACGTCGGGGACTCCGGCCAGCGGCGCGGAGACGACGCCGTCCCGGCGAACGATCCGCATGGTGCCCCCGGTCTCGGTCACCAGGAACCCCCCATCCGGAAGAAGCGCGAGCGCAAACGGCGAATTCAGGCGGTTGGTAATGGTTTCGACGTTGAGCGCGGGCGACGCCTTGGCCGGCTTCGGCGCTTCAGTCTGCCTGGGGAAAGCGGGTTTAGGTTTGGGGGGATTCCCGGTAAACGCAGTCTGCGACCAAACCGGCGCGAAGGCAGCGCTCAAGCCAACAGAAACTGCGAACCGACGTAGGTAAGCCATGTCGTACATTATAATTCCCGCATGGCTCAAACCAGTGCTGCGATCTTTCTTCTAGCCGGCGTGGCGCCCGCGTTGTTCGGCCAGGACGTAAACGTGATGCACGCCGACAGGGCGTTCGTCCTGGCCCTGGCGAAGTCCGACACATCCGCCCTTGAAAAACTCCTGGACGTGGATTTCACGTGGACCACTGCGGAGGGCCAGGTGCAAACCAAGGCGCAGGTGTTGCGGGAACTTCCCAAAGCGGCCATCCCCAACGCGAACGATGCGGCATCGAAAGCGTACACCTACGGCGACCTTGGCAACGTCCAGGTGAACTTGGGAAGAGCCCATGTATTGCGCGTGTGGGTGAAACATCCCTCAGGCTGGAAGGCCATGGTCTATCAGGAACTGATGTCGCGGGAGACGCCTCCCCCGTTCACTCCCGGGGCCGGGAAGGATTGCGAAAATCCCTGCAAGACCATCCCTTTCACGCCGAAGAATGCGCTGGAGCGGCAGGTGGCGATCGCGTATTCCAAACTTGAAACAGCGGCCCATGCGCGTAATTCCGCGGCGTTTGGTCCGATGGTGGGCGATGAATTCGTGGCTGCCAGTTCCAATAGCGACAAGCTACAGAGCAAGCGCAGCCGGATGGAGGATTTCGATCGTTCCAAGGATGGCGGCGTGGCGCCGACTCCGCTGCTGTCCGCGCGGATGTTCGCTTTCGGTGACGCGGTTCTGATGGTTTCAGAGCACCGGCCAGACCGGGGAAATCCGCTGCGTGTGACGCGCGTGTGGGTCAAGCGGGGCGGAAGCTGGATAGAGACCTTGAGCTACCAAACCGCCATCACGGCCGCCGCGCCCGCCCGGTAGGA
>DATIRX010000082.1:0-1882 GCA_035469225.1 Bryobacteraceae bacterium | reverse complement strand
TAATTCGTGTTCCTGGGCCGCTCGAACTTGGCGGTAATGTACTTCTGGGCTTCTTCGAGCGCGCCCTGGGTATTGTCTTTGGTGCGCTGCGCGAGCTTGTATTCGTTCACCGCGCGATCGCGCTGGTCGGTGATGTCGTAGATCTTTCCCAGGCTGATGTGGGCCCACACCTCGGTCCACTTCGGCTCCAGGTCGCCCGAGAGCGCCTCGCGGTACTCGTTGGCCGCCGCCTGATAGTTGCCCTGGACGAAGTACGCGTCGGCCGTACGGTAGTGCGCCAGCGAGCTCCTGCGATTCACGTCCAGAGCCTTCTTGTACTGGTTCAGAGCTTCGATATACTCGGCGACCTCATAGAACTGCTCGCCGCGCTTGATGGCCACGGCCACGCGCATGTCATTGTCGTAGCGCAGCAGCTGGCCTTTGGGATCCAGAACCACATTCTTGGGTTTCCCGAAGGTTTCCACCGCGAAGTCGGTGGAGGTCCCGGCGACGTCCACTTTCTTTTCTTCCGGATTGCCCTCCGTGTCGATGCGCAGCATCACCGGCATGCGGAACGTATCCAGATCCTGCGAAATTTTGCCGTTCACGCGGAATCCCTTGGAGGTCCGGAACATGGTGTATTCCATCTTGAATTCCGGCGCGCCGCTCGATTCGATCCACTGCAGGAAGAAGTAATTCAGGCTCTGGCCGGAGATCTCCTCGGTAACCTTCTGGAAATCGGCGGTATTGATCGATTTTCCGGCGTAGCGTTCCGGCACTGTTTTCAGGAGCCGGAAGAAGTTGTCGTCGCCGATAATCGAACGCAGCATGTGCAGCACCGCAGCGCCTTTGCCGGCGGTGGCGGCCCAGAATTCGGGCGAATAATCTTCCAGGCGGGCCGATTGCATCAGGGGCGGCTGTTCCACCGTCAGGGCCTCCACGTAGGTGTCGTGAACCTGCGCTTCCATGGCTCCCGCCCCGCTCACGTTTTCGGTGTACAGCAGCTCGCCGTAGCGCGCCATCCCGTTCTCGATCCACATGTGATTGCGGGTGGCGGGCGACACCAGGCCTCCCCACCACTGCCGCGAGATCTGATTCGCCAGAAGCTTGGAGTTCACTTCGTTGCCGATCGCCCGCGGCGATAGGAACAGCATTCCCGGCGCGGCATACCCGTTGGGCGTGCCTGCCTCGGTTTCCACCACCGTCAGGTTCCGATTGGGCAGCGGTCCGAACACCCCGCTCAGAAACTCCATGGCACGACCGATTTCCTGGCCGTAGGCCCCGGCCATGTCTTTCCGCTCACGGAAGTAGAGCGCGGTCTGGATGCCTCCCGAGGCGATGGTGGTCGGGTCGCCTTGCACCACCGCAAAGCTGGCCGGGAAAGACGGAGTGGCGGTCTGAAACCGCACCGTGATCTTGCCCTCCGCGGCAGCATCCGCCGACTCGAGCCCGCTGGCGATCACCTTGAATCCGGAAGGCACGGTCACGCGCAGATCGGTGGTGAACCGGTCGGTGGTATAGTCATTCACCGGAAACCAGCGGCTGGGATACATCAGATAAGCGAATGCGGGATGGATCGCCGCGAACTTGATGCCCCATACGGGCGACTCTTCCATGCCGGTCAGTTTCCCGCCGTACACGAACGTCAGCGTGGACGCCGTGCCCTTGGTCAGTTTTTCTGCCAGGCTCAGCCGCACCGTCATATCCTGGGCGGTCCGCGATGCCGGCACCTGCCGCCCGCCCTCATCGGTGACGTTATCCAGAGTCAGGGCGTTGTTCAGCTCGAAAGAAAGACTGGTGACGTCATCGAGCGGAGTGAAGCGGACTTTGGCCGTGGCCCGAAGGGTTTGGGCATTCGGATCCACTTGCGCGTCAATCGCGTAGCTCTCCACGTCGATTCGCG
>DATIRX010000081.1:0-4025 GCA_035469225.1 Bryobacteraceae bacterium | reverse complement strand
CTCCTCCAAGGCCTACGCTCAGCCGAGGTACTGGCTTTGAATCCGGAGGACGTGTTGCTCGCCGAAGCCCAACTTCGGGTGTGCGGCAAAGGCAACAAACTTCGCTTTCTGCCGCTGGCTCCAGAGTCTGCTCAACTGCTGAATCATTATCTGCGGCTGGAACGACCCGACCCTTGTAGCGCCGCGTTGTTCGTCTCCCTGAAAGGACCTTCCCGCGGAACACGTATGACCGCTGCCGGATTGCGCTCCCTGTTCCGCCATCATCGCCACACCACCGGTGTCACGCTCGCCAACCCCCATCGCTTTCGCCACTATGCCGGGTCCCGGACTATTCCGGGTGAACTGGTGTTCCAACCGTTGGGCGGCAGCTTGGTGAATGTTTTCCCGGCATAGTCCGGCGGTGTTTTCCTGACAGTCTGGTCTGGAAGGAGAACACTGATGAAGCAGGTATTCAAGGCGCATGGACTGTGCAAGCAGGACGGCCCTTTGGGCCCGTATATCGATTCCTACGCAGCCGAGATGCGCAACGAGGGCTATGCCCGACAAACGCGCGAGGTGCAGACCCGTTTGGTCGCCGATTTCGGACGCTGGTTGGCCAAACGGGGAATCTTGGCGCAGAAGATTACCCCCGAGTTGTTTCCGCCGTATCTTCGCGCGCGAGCACGGCGTCGACGTCCCACAAGGAATGACCTATCCGCGTTGCAGCGGCTATGGGATCTGTTGGTACGGCAAGGGGTAGTGTCGCGACCTGTCTCGCCAGTGGCGACACCAGCGGAGCGATTGCAGAGTGAGTTCCGCCTCTACTTGCAGCAGGAGCGTGCGCTCGCATCGACAACCCAGAACTGCTACCTGACCTTCGTCAGCGATTTTCTGGGGGAGCGTTTCGGAACTGGGCGTGTCGACCTCTCTGGCCTGTGTGCCGCGGATGTTACAGGATTCGTACGGCGTCGCGCGGTGACCATTCGAAGCAAGCGGGTCCAGTTGATGACGACCGCACTGAGATCGTTTCTGAGATTCGCACGCTATCGAGGAGATATCGACAAGGATCTCGCCGCCTGTGTACCCGCCGTCGCCAACTGGAAGCTGTCGACCGTACCACGCGCCCTTCCGCCAGATCAGGTAGATCTCGTGTTGGCTTCCGTCGACCGGAAGACGGCTGTCGGCCGCCGAGACTATGCGATTCTCTTGATCCTGGCGCGCCTGGGTTTGCGCGCCGGTGAGATCAGAATGCTCACCCTGGAAGATCTGGATTGGCAAGAGGGGCTGATTACCGTGCGCGGGAAGGCGGGCCGCTATTCTCAACTGCCCCTGCCGACCGAAGTCGGAGCGGCCATCGCTGACTATTTGCGGCACGGGCGGCCGGACACCAGTAGTAGATGCGTATTCCTCCGGGCGAGAGCGCCCGCAGTAGGTTTCCAAAGTCAATCCGGGGTCGCCTCCATGGTGGGCCACACACTGGTACGGGCCAAGATTGGTGCTTCCCGCAAAGGAGCTCACCAATTCCGGCACGCACTCGCCTGTCAGATGCTCCGGCAGGGAGCTTCGTTGTCTGAAATCGGCGAACTTCTCCGCCATCGCAGCCCGCAGACCACAGCGATCTATGCGAAGGTGGATCTGGTCTCGCTCGCGACGTTGGCGCTGCCCTGGCCAGGAGGCGCACAGTGACCTCATGGCGTAAAGCAGTCGAGGACTACGTCGATCTGCGCCGCAGTTTGGGATTCAAACTGCTGGAAGCCAAGGTGGGCTTGATCAGCTTCGCCTCGTTTCTGAAACAGCGCCGCGCAGAACACATCACCATTGTGCTGGCGATGGAATGGGCACAGCAGGACAAGACTGCGCGCCCCGCGGAATGGGCAAGGCGGCTCACCTTCGTCCGCTGCTTTGCTCGCCACTGGAGCGCCCATGATCCACAAACCGAGGTCCCACCATCCGGCTTGTTGCCTTACCGGCCTGGGCGGGCGCACCCGTATCTGTACAGCAAAGATGAGGTCCGGAAACTGCTGCAGGCCGCGCAGCGGCTGCCGTCGACTCATGGCCTGCGGGGTCCGACCTATCACTGCCTGTTGGGGTTGCTGACCGTGACGGGACTGCGTATCAGCGAGGCACGCAACCTGCAAACAGAAGATGTGGACCTGAAAGAAGGCGTTCTCACCATGCGTGGAGCGAAGTTCGGCAAGTCCCGCCTGGTACCCATTCATGCTTCGACCTGCAAAGTGCTCTCGGCCTACGCGTCGCGGCGGGATCGTTTTCTGGACCGCCGGCCAGCGACATTTTTCGTATCCGGCCGTGGCACGCGACTGGACGGTGCCGAGATCCGGCGCACGTTTTACGTCTTGTCACGGCAGATCGGGTTGCGTGGCCCTACGGATAGTCATGGGCCACGTCTTCACGATTTCCGCCATCGATTCGCTGTGGAAGCACTGGTGCAATGGTACCGGTCCGGTCAAGACGTGGAGCGCCGCCTGCCGATCTTGACGACGTTTCTGGGGCATGTTCACGTGGCCGACACCTACTGGTACTTATCCGCTTGCCCCGAGCTGATGGGGTTGGCCGTCAAGCGATTCGAAGATTATTGGGAGAAACAATCATGAAGTCTCCAGCCACGCTGGCCGTGTTGTTGGAGAACTTCTTCACTCAGCGCCTGATGAATCAACGCCAAGCGAGTCCTCATACCATCAGCTCCTATCGGGACACGTTTCGCTTGCTTCTGCAGTTCGCCCAGAAGCGTCTGCACAAGTCACCTGCCCGGTTGGCATTCCAAGAGATTGACGCGCCGATGATTGCCGCATTCCTGGATGATCTCGAAAAGAGCCGCGGGATTACCACTCGCAGCCGCAATCTACGCTTGACCGCAATCCGCTCCTTCTTCCACTATGCCGCTTACGAAGAACCGTCCCGTGCCGCTCAAATCCAGCGTGTGCTGGCCATACCCGGGAAGCGTCACACTCGCACCTTGGTCCACTTCCTGAATCGTCCCGAAATCGACGCCTTACTGGCGGCTCCCGAACAGAAGAACTGGTTCGGCCGCCGCGATCATACCTTGCTGCTGGTGGCCGTCCAAACAGGTCTGCGTTTATCGGAACTGACGGGCCTGCAACGCCGCGACGTGGCTTTGGGCACTGGAGCACACGTCCGCTGTGTGGGCAAAGGCCGCAAGGAGCGGTGTACGCCGCTTGCCAAGACAACCGTGGCGGTCCTGAAGGCGTGGCTGCGGGAGCCGCCCAAGCACGGCACCGAAATGCTATTCCCCAATGCCCGCGGCGGGCGCCTCAGCCCGGATGGGGTCGCCGATTTGCTGGCCAAGCACGTGGCGCTCGCCTGCAAGTCTTGCTCGTCTCTGGGGAAGAAACACGTGACCCCGCATGTCCTCAGGCACTCGATGGCCATGGGGCTGTTGCAGGCGGGTGTCGATCGGGCGGTCATCGCTCTTTGGCTGGGGCACGAGTCGGTGGAGACCACGCAGGTCTATCTCGAAGCGAACCTCGCCATGAAGGAGGAGATTCTGGCAAAGACCACTCCGCCCGGTGGAAAGCCTGGTCGCTACCGGCCTGGCGACGAGTTGCTAGCTTTCCTCAAAAACCTGTGACCAGACTATGCCGGGTGACGGCGCGCGCGGATGTGCTGAGACCCAGCATTGACGGGCATTTCGTCGCCCGGTCCCCATAGCTCCCGGAATAGTCCGGAACCCGGCATAGTGGCGCAGCTTGTGGAAAGAAATCCCTTTCAAGCCAATCTTCTTCAGAAACTCGATCACGTCCGAGCTAAAAACGTCCGGGTCCACCACCGAGCCGTCCGGCCTCGCGCAAATCAGATCGAGCGTGGAGTAGTCGGCGCCAAAGATCTCCTTCTCCTCATCCTGGCGCTTCCGGAACTCCTTCAATCCGCCGATCGCAAAGGGAGGCAGAGGAATTGTGCGGCGGGAGCCCTCGTCTTGGGCGGTTTGAACCGGATCCCGTTGTTCGTTTTCTCGACTGCCTGGTTGACGGTGAGCTCGCCGACCTCCAGCTGCACATCAGACCATCGAA
>DATIRX010000080.1:0-4261 GCA_035469225.1 Bryobacteraceae bacterium | reverse complement strand
AGATGCATCATCTCGGCATCGCCGCCCTGGTCCTTCATCTGCTGGACGAACTTCTGGCAGCTCTCAAAGGAGGCGCTCCAGTTGGCAGGGCCGCCGCCCTGCATGTCCAGGTGATCGCCGAACATCACCAGAGTGGGAATCTTTGCAAGCGTTGCGATCTGCGCGGGCGGGAGCTCGGGACACGGCATCTCGATCGAGATCAGACCTTTGATGCTGGCGGCGGCGCCGGGGTCGGCCAGTACGGCCTGTTCGGGGAAGAAGCCCGATTCGGAATGCCCCATGAGCACGGCCCCGTTCAGCTTCACGGCCAACGCGGCCATGTTCTTAAAGGTCGGGTTGGGATTCGGCAGCGTCGAGTTGAGGTCCGGGATCATCTGCTTGTAAAGCTCGTCTACGGCCTCGATGGGAAACTGCCCGTCGGCGAAAGGCTCGCCGAACTTCGGCCCGAAGCGGAATACCGACCAGGCGGTCTGATGGGTGGCCGCGAGCACGTTGGGAAGCTGGCTGGGCGGAAGCGTGCCCGCCCTCACCGCATTCAACGTGGAGGGATCGAAGCCCGAGCGCGCGCGCGAAACCTGATCCGCCAGGTACACGGGACGATCCTTGCGAACGAAGTATTCGTTCCAGCCCATGCGCCCGTCGGGAGTGGTCTCCCAAGTCTTGCTGCTCAAGCAGCATCCGTGGACCATCACCACGGGGACGTGGCGGTCGCCATTGGTCGGAATCTGGAACTGCACGTACATCTGGTTGATGGTGATTTCGCCCGCGCCGAAAGCCCCGCCGCGTCCTGGCGTGGTGGGCATGGTCTTGGATTCGCCGCCGACAAAGAAGCTGCCCTGGCTGGCGAGGGTTAAGGGTTTCTTACTCTCGTCGCGAGCTTTGTTCTGGGCCGCTGCCAGCGACGCCAGGATGCCTATCAACGCCAGGATTTTCATTTGAGTTTCTCCGGTTGGTTCTCTTTCAGCCGCGGATTCGGGCCGCCGCCCCAGTCCTCAATCCATAGAGCAGGCTGTTCCTGCCGGAATCGGGTGACGAGCCGGACACAGGCTTCCGCAGAAGGGCTGGTTTCGGAATCCATGACCAGCAGTTCGATCCCCCGGGCTTGCATAAAGGCGAGGGTTTCGGTGCTGGATGCATTTTTCGTGTCGCCGATGACCACTCGCGGGATTCCGAACTGCACGATGGTGCCGGCGCACATGAAACATGGCTGCAGCGTCGTGTACATGGTGGTGTTATGGCGGTCGATCCGTTTGGCCGCGCGCAGCGCAGCCATCTCACCATGCAGGATCGGATTGCCTTCCTGCACCAGTGCGTTGTGACCCTGGCCCAGCACCTGGCCCGTATCGTTCGCCACCAGGACCCCGCCGATCGGGCAGCCGCCTTCTTCATAACTCTTGCGAGCCTGTTCGAAGGCCATCCGCATGTAGGCTTCGTCGTCGAGCTTCATGCGCCCTACTTCATTCGCGGCCACTCTTCGATTTTGATGCGCGCCACAATGCCGTTGGGACCGAACACAAGCGCCTCGCCGTCGGCCAGGTTCGCAGTCGCATCCGGAAATGCCTGCGACATGTTGGGCATATGGGTCACCAGAAGGGTGTTGGCGCCGGTGGGAAGCTCGGCGACTTTTTTCTTCAGCCAGGCGGCTTGCGCTTCGGTGCCGCCCTGCATGCTCCGGCCGTTGTCGCCCAGCTCCGGCACGGGCTGCGGATTGCCGAACTGCGCGTAGCGGACGGTTTCGAGCGCCCGATAGGTGGGACTGGTGAACACGGAGCCCACGGGAATCTTCAGATCGCGGAACGCGTTGCCCATGGCCGCCGCAGTGGATCGACCTTCCTGATCCAACTGGCGCTCGGGCTTGAGGTTGTCGGGATTGGCGGTTTGCTTGTCGGGAACTTCCCGCGGCGAGCTGGTGTGGCGCATCACGATGACGTAGCCGCCGTGGCGCAACGCGTCGATTAACGCTGCTCCGCGCAATTGCTGCGCATGGGCGGTCCCGGCCAGCAGCAATGCGGCCGCACCTACAAAACGAGACAGCATGGGGCCTCCTCAGTGGATGGTTTGCTTGGCTCTCATCGCGAAGGGCGCGATCTCGATATCGAACTGGTTTCCGTCCGTGCGCGCCATCTGATAGGTGCCGCGCATCACGCCTGTGGGTGTCCGTAGCGGGCACCAGGAAGAATACTTAAAGGATTCGCCCGGCGCCAGCACAGGCTGCTCGCCTACCACGCCCGGACCGCGGACTTCTTCGACGTGGTCCAGCGCATCGGTGATAATCCAGTGACGGCTGATCAGCTGCACGGTTTCGGAACTCTCATTGGTGATGCGGACGGTGTACTGAAACACCCAATCATGGTGCAGCGGCCGCGAGTTCTCGGGCGCGTAGCGGCACAGAACCTCAACGCGGACGCCGTTGGTGACGGCTTCCGACATCGGCGCGGTTTCCGAATGGAGATCTTTCATAGAATTCGCAACTTTAGACAAGTCTATCGCAGCTGGCCTGCGCTGGCGATCTCAGCGATCCGCAGTTCGGGTGTCCAGGGAAACCGGCGGGATGGCTTCGGCGGGGAGCTGGCGCAGATTGCCTAACAGCATCCGCCGTACGCGCAGGGTGGGTCCGGACCCGTAGCGGTTCGCGAACACCTGGGTGAACTCCGCACCCAAAAAGAACACCAGCGTGGAGTAGTACACCCAAAACAGACAAACCACCAGCGATCCGGCCGCGCCATAGGTGGATGCCAGGTTGGTTTTTCCCAGATACACGCCGACCAACAGTTTGCCAACGTTGAACAGCAGGGAGGTGATCAGACCGCCGAGCGCGACATCCCGCCATTCCAGATCGATATCCGGCAGGATCTTGTAGATGAGAGCAAAGAGTCCCGCCGCGACGATGAAGAAGACCAGGGCGCTGCTGGTCTGGGCCAGCCATACCGGCATGTGGATGTGGAGGGCGAGCGCGGCTCCGGCCGCCGACAGCGCCGCGTTGATCACCAGCGACACCAAAAGCAGAAAGCCTACTCCCAGAACCAGGGCGAAGGAGAAGAACCGTTCGCGCACGAAGCTGAGAATACTCTTGAACCCCTGCAGCTCGGTTACCGGCACCTCCCAGATGGTATTGAGCGCATCGCGCAATTCCGCCACCACCGTGGTCGCCGTAAAGATGAGCACAACGACACTGAGGACCGCGGCGAGCGAGCCGGTGACCGGCTTCCGCGCCCCCTCGATCACCTGCTGGAGGGCCAGCGCGGAGTCATGCCCCACCAGGCCTTCGATCTGCCAGACGATCTGGCCCTGGGCCGCCTGCTGCCCGAAGAAAAATCCGGCCACCGCGATCACCACCACCAGGACGGGGGCCAGGGAGAGGGCCGTGTAGAATGCCAGCGCCGCGCTCATGCGTGGCGCCTTGTGCTTGTACCACTCTTCGTAGGTGTCGTTGAGCAGGATTCTCAGGTCCGCCAAGCAGAGCGAACGCAAGGGCTTGCGATACCGGCGGGCGGTCCCCGCCGGGGTGGACGCTTCGGTGCCCCCTGGTTCCCAGAGGGTATGCGCATCCGGTTTCATCCCATTAAAAAGATGGGCGCGCGGGCATGATTGTTACCAGCGAACGCCGGTTACTTCGCTGCGGCTTTGACCCGCGGAACATTGATGCCGAGAGCCGTGGCCAGCGCAATCTGGTGATCCTGCTCGTCCACCAAAATCTTGCGAATTTGCTCGCTCAGGGCGTATTCGCCCAGGGCTTCGCACTGCGTCACGCGCTCCCGATAGTTGCGAATGGTCTCGTTTTCGTTGTCCAGATCGAAACGAAGCATGTCTTCCGCTTTTTCCGAAGTCTTCACGGGTTTTGCCACGACCGCCGGCATACCGCCCAGGTAGTCGATCTGATTCGAGATGACCAGAGCGTGGGCCAGTTCCTGTTGCGCGTGCACTTCCAATTCGGCGGCGATGTTCATGTATTGCGCGCCCTTGAGAACCTGCGAATAGACCACGTAGCTGATGATGGCCTGATACTCCCGGCTGAGGTCTTCATTCAGCGCCTGGATCAGATGTTCGCGCGTGATAGTGGGGGTTTTGTTGTCGTTTGGCATGTTATTTATTCTCCCGTAATCCCGATTTCCGTGAAAGCGCAGCCTGCTGTACCATTCCGTCGTTACGCTGCGAACCTGGACGCCTTATCCGGCGAAATCAGGCCCACAACCAGAGCCAGAAGCTGCGAGGAGACGAACGGCTTCGGTAAAAAATGCCATCCCTCGTTCAGCACCAGCAT
>DATIRX010000079.1:0-4207 GCA_035469225.1 Bryobacteraceae bacterium | reverse complement strand
ATGCACCTGGTGACTGAGTTTGATGGTTCCCGGATCGGGCGCATGCCCCGGCCGCACCGCGGAGAAGTCCGGATGACCGCTATTGAAAGACGAGATACTCGCGGCGAACTGCGTCCGGCCGTCCGTGGTTTTAAGGTTGTTGTGACACTGCGTGCAGGACGCCTGGCTGGCCGCGGCCAATCGAAATGCCCCTTGATGCTCGACGTGACACGTCGTGCAGGCGGGCGTAAACGTCTGTTTGGCCTGATGCGCCGGAGCGTCGTGACACGACAGGCAGGCTGTTTCCGTGACTTTCGTCCCGAAGCCCGCGGGCACGTGGCACGACGAACACTTGTTGGTGAGTATGGTGTGGCCGGTTGCCAGGCGTCCGGCGTTAAACGCGCTTTGCTTTCCGGTGAGTCCCGTCCACCCGAACCACGCCAGGCTGAGTCCGGCCGCCGCGACGGTCAACAGACGCTTCCACCGAGGGATGGGATAGGCCCGCTTGAAATAGTGCAGGTCGATGCGCTGCGCGAGCTTCTTGGTGGTTCTGGTGCGGCCCGCCATATCAATACCTGAGGGCCATCACAGCGTGAATTCCACCGAGCAGCAGGAGCGCCACGGAGAGCGGCACATGCACCAGCAGCCAGGCATGCAGCCAATGGTACAGGCGGCGCTGGCGGCTGAGCTGGAGTTCCTCCTGGCAGATATTTTCCAGATCATCCAGGGCCGGATGGAACGCCGCGGGGGTTGTCCGGCGCAAGGATTCGAAGAGCGGGGACGCTGCCGTTTCGGGAGCCTCCAGAAACGGCCGGATGGAATGTGCGTAGGCTTCGCGGAACCGAACTTTGTCGTCGTGCTCGGCTTCCACGGCCAGTGCGGTTACCAGTTGTTCCGCCTCATCGCGAAGCTGCGCGCGGACGTGCGGAATTTCTTCGTAGATGGTCTCCATCGGCACGCGCGTGGTGATCAGACGGGGAAGATAGTGCTGCAAGATCGCACCCGCAACGCCACTGGCCACGACAATCACCAACAGCGCCATCAACACCGCCGTCAGCGGACCGCGGAATGCGAAGCCTGCGTGAAACAAGATCAGCGGCAGCGTCAGGATGCCCAACCACAGGTGTCCGCGCATCCAGGTTTGCGCGCGACCCAGGCGCCAGATGGGGACCTTCTTGCGAACTCCCAGCAAGCCTTCGAACAGCATCACCGCATAGCCCGCGACACCAAAGGCGAGGCCGATCGCCGTGCCGCCGCGCGGACCGCCGGGCGTTCTTACAGCATACGCCGCGTACCCGATCAAAGCCGCCAGGAACACCACGCCGGTCCCCATCACCCACGGCCGATGTGTGCGATCGATGCGCATACGGTTATTTCGAGATCACATCCCGGAAGAACTGGTTCGGGTCCACGCGGTGGGCGGCATCGTGCGGGCAGGCGTACACGCAGCTCGGCTCGGCGTGCTCGGTGCAAAGATCGCAGGACGTGGCCTTCTGTTTCGTCACGACAGCCCGATGTCCGGCCGCGCCCGGACTATCGACGCTCACCTCAAAGGGATGCAGTGTGATGTTTCCATAGGGGCAGTTCTTCGCGCACAATCCGCAGCCGATGCACCAGTCCTCGATAATGACCTCGAGCGACTGTCGCCGGCGGATGGACCCCACGGGGCAGCCCACCATGCACAGCGGGTCGCGGCATTGGCGGCAGGAGGTGGCGATCAGGAAGTTCTCAAAGCGCAACCCTTCGCGGATTAAGCGCGTGACGCCATCGTGCGCGTCCGCACAGGCGCGGACGCAGGAATCGCAACGCGTGCATTTCTCCAGGTCCAGCACCAGCAGGCTCTGCGCTTCCATCAGCCCTTGCGCCAGAAACGTATCCAAAGGGACATCCGCGGCCCGCGCCAGCCGCTGGCGATTCTGCTCCAGGTGCTGCGCGGCAACGGCTTCCAGGCTGCGCTTTACGTCGGGAAAGGCCTCCACCATGCGATGGAAATCTTCGGCGCCGATCCGCACCACTTCCACGTGATCCAGCGCCGCACAGGTGGCCGTGCGCCGGCCGCCCGATCCCATGCCCAGCAGTCCGATTTCGCCGAAGTAACCGCCGCGCCCCAGGTAGTTCAGCACCAGCTCGCCCTGCGGATGATCTTCGGACACCTTCACGAAGCCGATGCGGATCAGGTAGAAACTATCCGCCAAATCGCCCTGACGGCAGATGACGTCGCCTTTGCCGAAGCGCAGCAGCTCCACGCGGTCGCGCAGCGAATCGATAAACTGGGGCGTCAGCGACGCGAACAGCGGGACGTTCTTGAGGTGATCTTCGAGCGCCCGGCGTTTATAGTTGTCGTCCAGCCGTCCCTTGATGTTCTTGTTGCGCTGCATGATGTCGAGCACGTTGCGCAACATTTCATACATGGTGCAGTCGGTCGATGCGCGCACTGTGGCCGAGCGCGGATAGAGGCTCATGCAGGTCATTTCGCCGAACAGGTCGCCAGGGCCGAGCTCGGCTACGGGATGGTCGTAGGGCAGATCGACGGAAGCATCAATCGGAATGGTGCGCCGGTCGCGTTCTCCCTCGCGCCGGTCTTGCTTGCGGCCCAGCAGACGGCTTCCCAGGCGCCGGAGGAATCCGCGATTGCTCCCTTCGGTGTGGACGTGCGCGATGGGCGTGGACAGATACACCTGGGCTTGGCCTTCCAGGATGTAAAACGCGGTTGAGCCGTATTCTCCTTCGCGGCAGATGATATCGCCCGCGCGAAAAGTTCGCTTCACCACCGCATTCCGGTTCAGCTCCAGAAACGTGCCGGAGACTTTCTGGAAGTAAGGGAGCTTCAGCAGGTCCTCGACCTCGGCCGGTTCGCCGCCCAACTCGGTCTGCACCACGAACTTGTTGGTGAGCGCTCCGGTGGGGCAGGAGACCACGCACTCCCCGCACGAAACGCAGGTCGAATTCCCCATGGGGCGATTCAAATCGAAGGCGATGCCGGCGTTGAATCCCTTGCCGCGACGGCCCAGCACGAAGTTATTGCGAATCTCGCCGCAGCCGCGAATGCAGCGGTCGCAAAGAATGCAGGCCTCGTGATCGACGGCGATGGCGAGGGAAGAATCGTCCTGTCCCCGGGGCGACAGGCGCTGGGAGAATCGCGACGACGTAAGACCGTCCAGGCGGGCCAGTGTTTCCAGCTCGCAGTCGCCGGATTGAGCTTGTCTGGCGCAGGGGGACGGATGGTCGGCCATCAGCAGCTCCAGCAGCGTTCGCCGCACGCTGAGAACTTTGTCGGAGCTGGTGGCCACCGTCATGCCTTCTTCCGCGGGCCGCACGCAGGAAGCACTCAGTACGCGACCGCCGGCCTCGACGACGCACAGACGGCAAACGCCTACGGGTGTTTCGTTCTGCTGGTGACACAGAGTCGGAATCGCGATGCCGTTGAGGCGAGCCGCGTCGAATACAGTCGTGCCGCCCGGCACGGTGACGGCCAGGCCGTCGATCGTGAGATGAAGGTCGCTCATGCTAGGTCACGTCTCGCATGGGGCAGACACCCTCCGGACAGCGATGCTCCAGAATATGCGCCTCCACTTCCGGCCGGAAATGTTTAATAACCGAGGTGATGGGTGAATGCGCGAACTGTCCCAGGCCGCAGATAGACGCTAGTCTCATGGCTTCCGCCAGCTCGTCGAGCAGCGGCAGGTCCGCGGCGGTGCCTCTTCCCTGGGTCCAGCCCGTCAGAATATCGGTCATCTTTTGCGAGCCGTTGCGGCACGGCACGCACTTTCCGCAGGATTCATTGCGAAAGAAGCGGACAGCGTTCAACGCCATATCCAGCATGCAGCGGCCCTCGGCGCACACGACGATGGCGGCCGATCCCATCATGGATCCTGCCGCCGCCAGCGACTTGAAGTCGATGTGGACGTCCACCATGGACGCCGGCAGATAGCCTGACGAGGGTCCGGATGGAGCGAACGCCTTCAGGCGCTGGCCGCCGCTTTTGCCGCCGTCGATGCCGCCGCCATGCTGAAAGATCACTTCCTCCATCGGCGTGCCCATGGGGATCAGATAGACGCCGGGTTTGCGGACGTCGCCGCTGATACCGACAAACTTCAGCCCGGCGCATCCGTGCACACCCTGCGATTTGTACCAGTCATTTCCTTTTACGAGAAGTTGCGGGACGTTGGCAAACGTTTCCACGTTGTTCAGCGCCGTCGGCTTTCCCCACAGACCTTCGTACACGGGA
>DATIRX010000078.1:0-5441 GCA_035469225.1 Bryobacteraceae bacterium | reverse complement strand
AGAGGTGACGATGGCCATATATTGCCTGCGCCCCTCCGAAGTCACTCCGATATCGACCAGCTTCATCCGATCGGATTCGGAGGCCAGCTTCTTCCAGTAGGCTTCCAGCTGGGTATAGTTGGCGACCTTATAATCGTCACCCAGGTTGAACCCCAGGGCGTCCTGGGGGGAGGTAACGGCACCAGCCGTTCCCGTGAATAACAGCGCCACCAGGACAATGCACGCGTTCCGCAGGCCGGCCATAGTGTTGATTGTACGGAAATCGGCAGGGGTCGGGCATGCCGGACCCGGAAGTTGGGTATACTGAGAGTGTTCGAAGATCTAAGTCTTTGGTGCAGGAGACCTTGTGAAGCGTGCCGGCTCCGATGATTCCCTTCGCTGTTCTTTTTGTCATAAAAGTCAAGATGTCGTTGGTAAACTGATCTCCTCCCCCTCGGATTACCCTCGCGCCTACATCTGCGATGAGTGCATTGCCGTCTGCAACTCGATTCTCGAGGACGACCGCAATGAGCAGCAGTACGGTGCGCCCCATAAGCTTCCTAAGCCTTTGGAACTAAAGGAATACCTGGATCAATACGTCATTGGCCAGGATGCCACCAAAAAGAAGCTGGCGGTAGCGGTCTACAACCACTACAAGCGCATCCAGATGAATAAGCAGCGCACCGGCGAGGTGGAGCTGTCCAAGTCCAATATCTTGCTGATCGGGCCCACGGGAACGGGAAAGACTTTGCTGGCCCAGACGCTGGCGCGGATCCTGGACGTTCCCTTCGCCATCGTCGACGCCACCACGCTGACCGAGGCCGGCTACGTGGGCGAGGACGTCGAAAACATCATCCTGCGCCTGCTCCAGAACGCCGATTGGGACGTCCAGCGCTGCCAGCAGGGCATCATTTATATCGACGAAATCGACAAGATCGGGCGAAAAGACGAAAACCCGTCGATTACGCGTGATGTATCCGGCGAAGGTGTCCAGCAGGCCTTGTTGAAGATTCTGGAAGGTACGGTAGCCAACGTTCCGCCCCAGGGTGGACGGAAGCACCCCCACCAGGAATTCACCCCGGTGGATACCACCAATATTCTGTTCATCTGCGGGGGAGCCTTCATTGGCCTGGAAAAGACCATCGCCCGCCGCGTAGGCACCCGGACCATCGGGTTCTCACCCCACGGGGAGGAGGCCGCGACCGCCACCCAACGCCGCTTGAGCAGCTCGGGCCGGCGCGACGTCTCTATGTTGGAACAGGTCCAACCCGTCGATCTGATTAAGGGCGGTTTTATTCCGGAATTCATCGGGCGGCTGCCGGTGGTTGCCGTACTGGAAGACTTGAGCAAAGACGCTCTGGTTCAGATCTTGACCAAGCCCAAGAACGCGATCATACGGCAGTATCAGAAACTGTTCGAGTTTGAAAACGTGCGGTTGAAATTCAGCGACGACGCCCTGGAGGCCATCGCGCAACTGGCGATGGAACGCAAGGTCGGTGCGCGCGGGTTGCGGATGATCCTGGAAGATCTGATGCTCGACCTGATGTACTACTTGCCCTCTTATAAGAAAGTTCGCGAATTCCTGGTGACCAAAGAAATGGTCATGACGCAAAAGATCAATATGGCACTGTTGGAAAAGGCAGGATGATCACTTCCAAAGAAAAATCCGATTCACGCAAGCTCCCGATGATGCCCATCCGGGACGTCGTGATCTTTCCGCACATGATGACGCCGTTCGTGGTGGGCCGCGAATCGAGCGTGCGCGCGCTGGAGGAGGCTCTGGCCGGGGACCGCAAGATTTTCCTCGCCACACAGCACGATGCCAGCGTGGATGAGCCGCGTCCGGATGAGATTTATTCCACCGGAACCGTAGCCAACATCGTGCAGAGTTTGCGCCAGTCGGATGGCAACATCAAAGTTCTGGTGGAAGGCGTCGAGCGCGGCAAAGTGATCAGCGTCAGCGAAGAGGACGGCTATCTTCGCGCCACCGTGCGGACATTCAGTTACCGCATCGAGCCCGGCGCGCAGCTGGACGCGCTGATCTCGCGGGTCACCAACCTGTTCGAGCAGTATGTCAAGGTCAGCCAGAACGTCAACTACGACAACATGGTGGCCGCGGTTCGCACCGACGATCCGGGCAAGCTGGCCGACACGGTCGGCGCCAACCTGCAGCTTTCGATCGAGGAGAAGCAGGAGCTCCTTGAAATCTTCGATCCCATCGATCGCCTGACGCGCGTCGCCGAGATGCTCGATATCGAAATCGAGAAGCTCAACGTCGACCGCACCATCCAGGGCCGCGTGAAGCGCCAGATGGAAAAGGCGCAGAAGGAATACTACCTCAACGAGAAGATCAAGGCCATCCAGAAGGAACTGGGCCGCGGCGAAAAGAGCGAGTTCGACGAGCTGAAGAAGAAGATCGAATCCGCCGGTATGACCAAGGACGCCCAGGAAAAGGCCATGGCGGAGCTGAAGCGGCTGGAGCAGATGCCGCCCATGTCGGCCGAGTCCACCGTCTCCCGTAACTATCTCGATTGGCTGTTGGCGGTGCCATGGAAGAAGAAATCCAAGGAAATCCGCGACCTGCCGTTCGCGCAATCCGTGCTTGAGGGCGACCACTACGGCCTGGAGAAGATCAAGGAGCGCATCCTCGAATTCCTGGCGGTGCGGCGCCTGGTGAAAGATCCCAAGGGATCCATCCTGTGCTTCGTCGGACCTCCCGGCGTGGGCAAAACCTCACTGGGGATGTCCATCGCCAAAGCCACCGGCCGCAAGTTCATCCGCCTTTCGCTGGGCGGCGTACGGGACGAAGCCGAGATCCGCGGCCACCGCCGGACGTACATCGGCGCGCTGCCGGGACAGATTCTCCAGATGATGAAGAAGGCCGGCGTGCGCAATCCGGTGTTCATGCTGGACGAAATCGACAAGATGTCGACCGATTTCCGCGGCGACCCCTCGGCGGCGCTGCTCGAAGTTCTGGATCCCGAGCAGAATTACATGTTCATGGATCACTACCTGGACGTGGAGTACGACCTGAGCCAGGTATTCTTCATCGCCACGGCCAACGTGCTGCATACCATTCCGCCGGCCCTGCAGGACCGCATGGAAATCATCCGCCTGCACGGCTACACGGAACTCGAAAAGATGGAGATCGCCAAGCGCTTCCTGGTTCCCAAGCAGCGCAAGGAAACCGGTGTCGGTGACGATGCCGAGTTTGCCGAGGACGGCGTCCAGGAGCTGGTCCAGCACTACACCCGCGAGGCCGGCGTCCGCAACCTGGAACGGGAGATCGGCAACGTCTGCCGCAAGGTGGCGCGCTCCCTGGTGGATGCGCAATCCGACAAAACCAAGAAGAAGGAACATGTCCGGACGGTGGTGACAGCGTCCAAGGTCAACGAACTTCTTGGTCCTCAGAAGTTTCGTGAGCAGGAGAAAGAAAAGAAGAACGAAGTCGGCGCTACGCTCGGCCTGGCATGGACCGAGGTGGGCGGATCGATTCTGGGCACCGAGGCCGCCATCATGGAAGGCCGCGGAAAGCTCACCACCACCGGCAAACTGGGCGACGTGATGCAGGAATCGGCACAGGCCGCGATGAGCTACGTCCGCTCCCGCGCACACCACTTTGGATTGCCGCGCGATTTCTACCGGCATCTCGATATTCACCTGCACGTTCCGGAGGGCGCGATTCCCAAGGATGGCCCGTCGGCGGGAATCACCATCGCCACCAGCATCACCAGCGCGCTGACCAGCATTCCGGTGCGCGCCGACATCGCCATGACCGGCGAGATCACCGTGCGCGGGCGGGTACTGCCCATCGGCGGCCTGAAAGAAAAATTGCTGGCCGCGCACCGCCATGGCATTCGGGAAGTTGTGGTGCCGGCCGACAATGAGAAAGATCTGTCGGACATTCCCGATAACATCCGCAAGGATATGAAGCTGCACTTCGTGTCCTCCATGGATGAAGTGCTGAAGCTGGCCCTCGAGCGGGAAATCGAGATGGCCCCATTCGCCGGGATGCTGACCACGGCTGAGATCGTCGAACGATCCCGGGAAGACAAAGTTACTCACTGAGGCAAACTGGCCCCTGGCGTCTAGCCCCTGGCCCCTAGTATGGGCGCGCGGTTTATAATAAGTGCAGCCAGACCGGAGCAGTTTCCGCCGGAGGCGGACCCGGAAGTCGCTTTTCTGGGCCGCAGCAATGTCGGCAAATCCAGCCTGCTGAATGCGCTGGTGGGGGCCGACGAGCTGGCATTCACCAGTTCCCGGCCGGGCTGTACTCAGTTGATCAACTTCTACCAGGTTGACGGCGGTTACCGGTTCGTCGATCTGCCAGGATATGGATACGCCAAGGTCCCCAAGGAAAACCGCAAGCAGTGGAAAGAGCTGACCGACCGGTACATGCTGGACCGCAAGGCTCTGAAGTTGTCGGTAATCCTGCTGGACGCCAGGCGTGGATGGATGCAGAGGGATGTCGAGCTGCGGGAGTGGCTGGAGTTCCACAACCGGCCTTTCCTGGTAGTGGTCACCAAGATTGACAAGCTCAAGACGCAAAAAGAAAGGCACCAAAGCCAGAGCGAACTCCGCAAGTGCTATTCCGGAGAGATGCTCGAATGCTCGGCCACAACCGGCCGGGGAGTGAGGGAAATTTGGCAAGCGATTTCGAAAACAAAGACGACGCAGTGACCCCCAACGGTCAAGACCCGGAGGCCGCGACGCAGGACGCGCCCAAGCCGGAGGGCAAGCCCAGGGGCCGCGCAAAATCGGCCGAGAATGCGGCTCCTGAAAAGGGCGCGGAGCCTAAACCTGCCGTGGCGGCACCCGTCGAACCGGCGCCGCAGGCAGAATCCAAGGCACCTTCGGACGGAGATACCCCCGCGGCCGCGGATACGCCGACGGCCGAGCCCAAAAAGGCGGAGGCGTCTCCGCAGCCCAGCGGGCGCATGTTCGACAACCGGCGCCGCGCCCAGGGCAACTCGGGCAAGAACGGCAACGCGCTCGATCTGGTGGAGCTCAAGGACATGAGCATCCAGAAGCTCAACGAGATCGCCAAGGATCTGGGCGTCCAGGGCTACGCGGGACTCCGCAAACAGGAATTGATCTTCAAGATCCTGCAGGTGCAGGCCGAAAAGAGCGGACTGATCTTCTCCGAAGGTGTGCTCGAATGCCTGCCGGACGGTTTCGGCTTCCTGCGCGCGCCGGAGTACAACTACCTGCCCGGGCCGGACGACGTGTACGTGTCCCCTTCGCAGATCCGGCGTTTCGATCTTCGGACCGGCGACACCGTCAGCGGCCAGATTCGTCCGCCCAAGGAAGGTGAACGCTACTTCGCGCTGATCAAAGTGGACGCGATCAACTTCGAGCCGCCGGAGGAAGCCCGCAATAAGATTTTCTTCGACAATCTCACGCCGCTCTATCCGCAGGCGAGATTGAAGATGGAAACCGCCAAGGACAATTACTCCGGGCGC
>DATIRX010000077.1:0-23370 GCA_035469225.1 Bryobacteraceae bacterium | reverse complement strand
AGCGATCTCGGGACACCTCCAGACGCTACGCGAGTTTGGGGAAGCCATTCCCGAGCCCACGAGTGTCGCTAAGGAGATCGAAGTAAATCCTGCGGCATGAATCCGTGCGCAAGTAAATTGCATCTGACCCCTTTCTAGGTTCAAGACCTCCATGCGCTGTCTATTCCGGCGGCTCCTCCGGCAGGTCGTCGATGCGATTCTCAAAGCGCGTGTACTGGCCCAGGAACCGCAGGGGCACCGTCCCGATGGGGCCGTTGCGCTGCTTGGCGATGATCAGATCGGCCAGGCCCTTCACGCTGAGGTCGTCCCGCTTATAGATCTCTTCGCGATGGATGAAGCCGACCAGATCGGCGTCCTGTTCGATGGATCCGGAGTCGCGCAGATCGCTCAGCATCGGCTTGTGGTCGCCCGGGCGTTGTTCCGAGGCGCGGCTCAACTGCGACAGGACCAAGAAGGGCACTTCGAGATCCTTGGCCATCAGCTTCAGGCCCCGCGAGATGGCCGACACTTCCTGGTTGCGGTTTTCAATGCGGCCCATGCTGCTCATCAACTGCAGGTAATCGATGATCACCAGGCTCAGTCCGTGCAGATTCTTCAGGCGCCGCAGCTTGGAGTGGACCTCCATCAGGTTGACGCCGGCCGTGTCGTCCAGAAACAGCGGCGCGTCGGTCAGCTGCGCCAGCGCGAAGTGCAGTTTGCGGCGTTCCTCTTCGTTCAGGTACCCGGCGCGGAACTTATGCTGATCCACGCGCGCGCCAGCGCACAGCAGGCGCGTCAGCAGGCTGGCCGAGGACATTTCGAGCGAAAACACCGCGACGGGCTTGCCCATCTGCGGATGCGTGGCCACGTGCTGGGCGATATTCAGCGCCAGCGCGGTCTTGCCCATGGACGGCCGCGCCGCCAGGATCACCAGCTCGCCGGCATGCAGGCCGCCGGTCATTTCATCGAACTTGGCAAATCCCGTACTGAGACCCCGCACGCGCTGGCTGGGATCGAGAAACGCGTTGGCGCCGCCCGGAAAACGATCCACGATGCTGGCCGGCGAGGATAGCTCCTCGCTTGCGTTGGCGTCGCCTAGTTTCAGTAACGATTCCTCGGCCGAGGCCAAAATCTTGTCGGGCTGCTCTTCGCCGATCAGGCAGCGGTCGATGATCCTCTGCGAGCTGAAGATCAGCTTGCGCAGCAAGGCCTTATCCTTGACGATGCGAACGTAGCTTTCCAGGTTGGAGATTTCCGGCAGGCCGTCGTCCAGCGAAACCAGATACGCCAGGCCGTCCACCGATTCCAGCTGGCCCTGCTTCATCAGCTCTTCGGCCAGAGTGACGCGGTCGATGCGCTCCCCTCGGTCGTAGAGCTCCTTGATGCGGGCGTAGATCCGCCGGTGCTTCTCCAGGCTGAAATCTTCCGCCGAAAGCGAGCCGGCTACCTGGAGGTAGACTGTGTCGTTGAGCAGGATAGAGCCGAGCACCAAACGCTCGGTATCCACACTCGCGGGCAAACCCCTCTCGAATGTCAGATCCGCCATTGCCATTTTTTACGGTGTCTCTAACCTTAACCGGTCCATGATCGCCGCCACTAGTGTTTTTAAGCCGTTCCGGTTCTCGCACTTACAGCGAGGAAAAACCTGTGGAAGAAGCCGCCCGCCGGGGTGAACGCCAACTTATTGAGAGGAAAGCCCGGGCGGAACGATATCCACAGGTCTCCTAAAAATCATTTTAGCGCAAATTGTTTTGGAGAGGTTAACGTTACTTAGCTTTGGAGTCGTCGGGCAGCGGCTCGATGACGGCGGTGGTAATCCGGTCCAGTCGGGGATAATTCTTTTCCAGGAAGACATTGCCCTGGTTCATGATCTCGCCTTGCAGCTCTGTAATCGTTTCCCCGTAACCGCTATAGAGCATGTCGAGGTTTTCCAGGCCCTCGATCACTTCCCCGAAGGGCGCAAACCCGTAGCTGTCCAGATATGCGTTGTCCACCTTGCTGATGAACACCTGCACGCTGCGGCTGTTCTTTGCCGAAGAGGATGCGAAGGTCACCATGCCGCGTTTGTTGGACTGGATCGCGCGGTCGTCGAACATGGTTTTCTCCATCCAGACTCGCGATAGCTCCGGACGCGCGGGAATGCCGAACTGCGCAAACTGGTTGGTGGAGCGAAAAATGATGTTGTTGTTATAGAATCCGGCGCGAACCAGATTATAGAAGCGGTCGGCGCCGATGGGCGCCCAGTTCTTGGTGACCCGGATGACGATGGGTCCTTTGGTGGTGTTCAGTTTCACCAGGTACACCGGGGGCGCCTTGGCGTTGAGCGTCGCAGGGTTCATCAGGTTCGGCCCGGCGGCCTTGGCCGCAGTCTTGGCGGCCGGCGCGGCCTTGGGAGGCGCTTTGGGAGCCGGCGTCGCCGACTTGGTTTGGGCGAAGGCGGCGGCCAGCGCGGCCAGCATCACAGTGAAGGTAAGCAACACGTTTTTCATAAGTGCAGAAATGATTGTATCGCGTGCAGAAGCCGCGGGCGGGGTATCAGATGCCAAACCACTCGGTGACGGTCTTGACCCATTCCAGGAACGCGACTTTTTGTCCCTGGCGGGAATGCCACCAGCCTGCGGCGGTAAAGCTCCGATCGGGGGCGGAAATCACGACGAACTCAAGATCCGGCGCCGCGGTGCGAAAGATTCCGCCTGCGCGGCGGGTATGGAAATCGCTGGTGACCAGCAGAACCTTGTGAACGCCCATTTGATGCAGGCGCGCGACGGCGTCCTGCGCTTCTTCTTTGGTAGATCGCGCCTCATTCTCGAAATGCACAAAGTATGATTCGGGATACCCGGCTTTCACGGCGAAAGGAATCGCGAGGTCGCATTCGTGGTATCCGTAGAAGCCTCCGGGGCCGCTGACCAGCACTTTGGGGATATAGCCCCGGCGAGCGAGCTGCGCCGCGGCCAGAATGCGGTTTCCGTCGGAATCGCCCGCCAGCACCAGGGCGATGTCCGCCTTTTCAGGGGACTGGGCTTTCACCAGGTAGGATCCGAGCCCGGCGAGAACCGCGTTGTGGAAAATCAGTCCGAGAAGTGCGACGCAGGCCAGGATCAGGGCCAGGGTGCGAAGGAGACGCTTCACGAAGGGGAGTTACTTCTCGTCGGATCCGCGGTCCAGGCGTCCCGCGGTCTTCAATCGCTGGACCATTCTTTCGATTTCCTGTTCATCCTCGATGCTCAGAAAGGGATGGTAGGGCGCGGAGGGCGGCGGCTGTTCGGCGGACGCGCCCGGATCCCGCGTCTCGCCCCAGGCCTGCGCGTAGGGAACGCCGTCCAGCAGCGCGTGCCGCGAGTAACGCCGCAAATGCCGCAGCAGGCTGGTGGCGGAATCCAGATCGCCGGCGTAGACCAGGAGCACGGTGCTGTCGTTGGCAAGGGTCAGGTTCACCGCTAGGGGCGCGATCCAGCCGGTCTGATCCAGCCGGCGTATTTCCCGCCAGAAAATGACCCGCCGGCCCAGCTGAAGATGGGTTTCGTGAATCTCGATTACCGGCCGGCAGAGCAGCGCGATCAGCGCGCCAGAGGTCAGGCCGAAGAGCGCCGCGGCGATCCAGGTGGACGGCCAGCGCAATCCGGTCCAGGCGCAGAACACAGTTCCGGCGATGGCCAGCGCGGCAAATAAAATGTACCGGCGCGAAGGACGATAGCGGGCGACCGGGCGGTTCACGTCTTCAGATTACCACTTCAGTTAGCGGATGGGATTGTGTGGAAAAGGGGACAGACAGCTCTGCCCGCTCCAACGTTGGTACGAAAGTCAGGAGCTTGTTGGAAGGGGCAGAGTAGTCTGTCCCCTTTTCCACTCCGAAGGCTATTGGGAGGTCGGAAAGGTCTTGGAAATGTGGTCGTGCCAGGTGAGATTTTCCTCGTCCACCAACGCCCAAAACAGGCCGAGGCCCGCGGAAAGAATGCTCAGCAGGCTGGCCACCTGGCGAATTCCGCGCTGCTCACGGTCGGGACGCCGGCCATCGAAATCCACCAGGCGCAGACCGGCGAAGCGCATCCCGGGCGTGTCGCCGTCGGCCAGGCACCACAAGGCGCGATAGAACAGCGCGATGACGGCCGTCACGCCGAGGATGAACGACATCGCCTGGCGATCCAGGGATACCGTCCCGCCCGAAAAAAAGAAGATTGTCAGGAAGGCTCCCACGCCCACCAGAATCAAGCTGGCATCCACGCCTGCCGCTACCAGGCGCTGGGAAGGAGGCGCCACCGGGGCGTCGCAGCCGATGGCTTCTCCGGGCTGCACGCGAAGCTCGGCCAGCGGTTCCTGGAATCCCAAGGTCTGCTGGAAATCGGAATGGCGATTCTGCTGCCGCGTGGCGGCAGCGCGGGGAGAGTGCCGGCGGGTCGCCGCGTCGCGATGGTAGGGATGCAGCGGTGTGAGCGTCGGGATGGGAATAACCTTGCTTCCGGCCGAGCCATCGCGAAAGAGCGAGGGCTGATAGTTGGGAGTCTCCGGGGGCCGGGACGGAGCGGGGTCGGTTTCGGGAAACGGTTCAAGCGCCGGTGCGGTGGCCGCCGCGGATACGCCCGTCCGAATCGGAAAGGGCGCCGGAGCAGCGCCCAGACGCCGGCCGCAATGCACACATCGGCCGTCGGCCTGCTCGTTCACTGCGCGGCAGTGGGGACACTGCATGTTCGGGTCAGCCTCCTTGGACGCTCGGTGACCTTTTTAGTCTTGACTGTTCCGTCAGCGCTCTGCTACGGTGGCGATTGAGCGCTTTTATCCTTCGTAACATAAACCGGTTGATTTGTCACGGACTTTGTGGGCTGGCCTTCGCCGGATACCTCACCTCCGCCACCCGGTTAGAGGCTCAACCCTATCGTCCGGCCTTGCCTCCTCCGCCGCCTCCTGCCCAAGGGACTCCCAGCGCCACCCTGGCGGTTCGTCCGGCCCGTCCGACGGCCCCGGCGCCGGGAGACGAGGCCAGGGTCTCCGCGGATCGCCAGGAAAGGGAGGGATCGCTGATCCACCTTCGAGGCCAGGCCCGCATCGAAACCGCGGAATCCTTGCTCACGGCCGATGAGGTGGATTACAACACCGATACCAAGGACGCGGAGGCTCGAGGCCACGTGCGATTTGAGAGCTTTTCCCGGGGTGAGAAGCTCAATTGCGAACGCGCCGAGTACAACACGGCCACCCGCAGCGGCAAGTTCTATGAAGTGAGTGGCACATCGCCCGCGCGGATCGAGGCGCGTCCGGGCCGGCTGACCACCCAGAATCCCTTTTACTTTAGCGGGGAATGGGCTGAAAAGACGGAAGATCGCTATGTTCTCCATAACGGCTTTCTGACCGATTGTCTGATTCCCGATCCCTGGTGGCGGCTCAAAGGCCCGGTGATTGACGTGATCCCCCGGGACCGTGCCATTGCCCGGTCGTCGTGGTTCTACGTCAAAGAGATACCCATCTTTTACGCGCCATTCTTCTACAAGTCCTTGAAGCAGCAGCCGCGCCATAGCGGATTCCTGACGCCCAACGTCGGGAACAGCTCGATTCGAGGCAAGACCGTAGGCTTGGGGTATTTTTGGGCCATCAACCGCAGCTACGACCTCACCTACCGCAGCCTGGTGTATTCCAAGACGGGCTTCGGCCACCAGGCGGAGTTTCGGGGTGTGGTGAACCCGCGCACCAGTTTCGATGCGTCGGTTTACGGCATCGCCAGCGAAAGCTCCGACACCAACTCCCCCAGCGGCATGGTGCTGACGGTGGAAGGCAAGTCCGACCTGGGCAAGGGATGGGAGGCGCGCGGCGACCTGCGCTACCTGTCTTCGTTCGCCTTCCGGCAGCAGTTTACGCAGTCCTTTGACGAGGCGGTTTCGTCGGAGACCCATTCGGTGGGTTATCTGACACGGCACTGGTCGGATTTTGGTTTCACCCTGGCGGCGCAGCGCAACGTGAATTTTCAAAGCGCGGCGCCCAACGATCAGATCGTGCTGCGCAAGTTACCGGAAGTGCAGTTTGTCACCCGCGAGCACGCGGTCCGCAACCTTCCCGTCTGGGTATCGCTCGATTCCAGCTATGGCTTGCAGCGCCGGACGCAGCCCCTGTTCCAGACGCGCCAGTTCGTCACGCGCGTGAATTTCGAGCCGCGTATCCTGTCGGCGTTCCACTGGCATGGATTCGACGTGGCGCCGAGCTTCGGGATTCACGAAACGGCCTACGATTCCAGCCTGGCGAACGTCGCCGGCAAAGTGGTGACGGGAGATAACCTGCAGAATTTCTCCCGCGACGTCTCGCTGGATGTTTCGGCTCCCGCGCTGGCGCGGGTCTTCGATGCACCCAAATGGATGGGGCGGGGGAAGGGCACAAAGATCAAGCACGTGATCGAGCCGCGAGCCACCTATCGCTACGTGACCGGAATCCAGGACTTCAACCAGGTGATTCGCTTCGACGATACCGACATTCTGTCCAATACGCATGAAGTGGAGTACTCCCTGACGAATCGCCTGCTGGCGAAGGACGCCGCCGGCAATATAGCGGAGATCCTGAGCTGGCAGCTGTGGTACAAGCGCTATCTGGATCCCACCTTCGGCGGAGCGATCATTCCGGGTCAGGCCAACGTGCTGGCCAGCACCGTGGATCTCACCGGCATCCCTTTTCTGGACCGCCCCAGGCATCAGTCTCCCGTGGTGAGCGTGCTGCGGTATCAGTCGAATGTGAATATGGAGTGGCGCGCGGACTACGATCCGGTGCGAGGCGGGATTATCGACAGCGGCGTAAGCGTAGACCGCCGGATCAAGCGCGTGTTCGTGTCCTTCGGGGACTACCTGCTGAAGAGCAACCCTCTGCTGTCCTTTCAAGGCTCGAATCAATTGCGCGGGCAGGTGACCTACGGCGGCGACAATCGCCGCGGTTTCAACGTCGGCTTCAGCGCATTCTACGATTACCGCACCAGCGTCCTGCAGTTCGCGCAGAGCCAGGTGACGTACAACACCGATTGCTGCGGCCTCAGCGTGCAATACCGGCGATTCTCGTTCGGCACGCGTAACGAGAACCAGTTCCGGGTGGCGTTCGCGGTATCGAACATCGGCAGCGTGGGGACCTTGCGGAAGCAGGACCGGATTTTCTAGTCGTTCTTTGAGGCGGTGCCGGCAGGCTTGGGTTCGGACTTGGATTCGGATTTCGATTCGGACTTCGACTCGGATTTTGAATCCGCCTTGGATTCCGATTTTGAATCGGATGACTCGCCCGACTTGGATTCGGACTTATCCTTCTTGGGACCGGAGCCCGACCGGGCGTAGTCGGTGATATACCAGCCGCTGCCTTTGAAGTGCAGTCCCGGCGCGGAGATCAGGCGTTCCACCGATCCTCCGCAGTCCGGATGCGTGGTGAGAGGCTCGTCGGCGAACTTCTGCATTTTTTCGAACACCTTGTCGCACTTCGAGCAACGGTATTCGTAGACAGGCATAAGTGTTCCGAGACCTATTTCGTGGTGGTGATGATCTGGCGCAGCGTGTCGTAGCCGTGCTTCAGGATTTCGTCTACCGCGGGGCCCGCCGGCGGGACCGGCGCGACAGTGGGGCCATTTGCCGGATCGTCGTCGTTCTCGACGATGGCCGCAGTTTCGGCCTGCAGCACGTTGGGGGTGACGTGGACGTCCTGGATGGCCTTCCCGCTTGGCAGGTAGTATTTGGCGACGGAAAGAATCACGGCGCCGCCGTCGTCCATGGTGATGGCCTTGCGAATGGCAGCGTCGCCATAGGTGGGTTCACCCACTAACTGGGCGCGCTTGGAATCCAGCAGCGCACCGGCGGCGACTTCCGCCGCACCCGCTGTTCCGCGATTCACCAGCACCACCAGAGGAAGCTTGGTAATGGCCTTGGCGGCAGCGGCCGTATGATCCTGCCGCGCTGATTTCTGCCCCATCGAATAGGTGATCAGGCCTTTGTCCATGAACAGATTCGAGAGTGCGATGCCTTCCTCGATGGGTCCCAGGCTGCAATACCTGAGGTCCAGCATCAGGCGCTTGGCGCCCTGCTTTTCCAGATCCGCGATCTTTTGGGCGATGTCCCGGGCGCGGCCGGGCTGCAGCGTCGAAGTGGAGATCATCCCGATGGCCTCGGGACCTTGATCGGTGACGAGTTTTGCGGTCACGGGCGGATAGACCAGAGGAGCGCGCACCAGTTTCATCTTCTGCGGATCGGCCTGGCGGGCCGTCAGCACGCTCATCTCGATGGTAGAGCCGGGCTCGCCTTGCAGGAGGATCTCGGCGAATGCCAGGGGCATATCGCGCGTGGCGATATTGTTGATGGATTCGATGACGTCGTTGGTCGAAAGGCCGGCCTTGGCAGCAGCCGAGCCCGGGAGAGCATCCACCACTGTCAGATATCCCAGGCGGCGTGCCAGCGTGAGGCCGACATCGGCTTTACCGGCGCCTTTTTCCTTCAGATATTGCTTGTATTGGTCCGCGTTCAAATAGCTGGCGAAGGGGTCCAGCGATTCCAGCATGCCGTTGATGGCTCCCACCGTGACGGCTTTCATGTCGGGTTCTTCGACGTAGTCCGCCTTGATGTGCGAAAGCACGTCGGTGTAAACGCCCAGTTGGGTGTAGGGCTGATCGCCGGCCGGGGCGCTACGGCCTCGAACGGCTCCGAACAACAGCAGGACAACCAGGCAGGTGGAAGATGCTACAACCGCGAATTTGAAGCGACCAGTCATAAGCGAAGGCTAAGCCATCCCTTCCTCCCCAGGATAACAGGTCGGCACGGGGGTGGCGGCCGGGTCAGGCCTGACGGGGCCGGGGGCGCCGGAAGGCCATCAATCCGGCGAGGGCCAGACCCACCAGTCCGAGGGTGGCGGGTTCGGGAGTCGGAACCAGGAAACCGCGGATTTCGCCGCCGGTAAAGGTACTGGAATGGATGTTCAGATAGGCTTTGTCTGCGGCGATGCCGGCGAGCAGAGCGGCCTCGGCGGCCGACACGGTAGTGGTGATAAATGCCGGATTATAGCTCGATGCCAAGGTCAGGTCGAAGGTGTGGTCATAGGAGCCGGCGGTCACACCCAGCGGGAACCCGGTAAACGTGGGAAGTACGGTCGCGACACCGACGGTGCCTGTGCCTGCCACGGCTGTGCAGCAATGAATGTGCGAGGCTGTGGTTGTTCCGGTCAGGCCGGAGAAAGTCACATTGACTTCCATGGTGTGTAGCGCCAAGTCAAACGTCACGAGAGCGAATCCGGTGCCCGCTGAGGCGTTGGGTGGGGCTTCACTTGCCCCATTCAAGATCGCATAGTAGCTAATGGTGGCCGCGGACAGACTCGACCCGGTCAACAGGATGGCAGCCAGAGAGAGATTTCTAAGTTTCACGGAGCCTCCCAAGGCGGCCCCAGTATATCCCGAAAAGTACGGGATGATGCTTTGTTTTTTCGGCTGGAAGTACTATGGGTACTGTCTCGCGTAGATCAACGGCTTCCTTCTGTTGGGGCGAACCTGACTCCGCGGGTGTAATCGAGGGTGGGTGGGACAGGCGGCGATCTGGTCACTTGACCCACCTCCGGTTGTCAAGGGCAAGCTGGCTGGGTTATCCTAAAGATTCGCATGGCAAACACATTATCCGCGCAAAAGCGCGTGCGCATAGCCGAACGCCGGACGGCAGTAAACCGGACCCGCAAGACTCGTCTGCGGTACCAGATCCGGGCGATGCGCCGGCTGCTGGCCGCCAAAGACGCCAAGGGCGCTGCTGCAGAAGTCGCCAAGACATTTTCCGTGATTGACCGCGCCGCCAAGTGGGGCATCATCAAGAAGAACTCGGCTGCCCGCTACAAGAGCCGCCTGACGCTGCACCTGCGCAAGCTCGCCGCCTAACGCGCCGTAAGCGCGAGTATCATCTCTTCCATCAGAATGCGGTCATCCGGCCGCACATCCCGCAATCCCCGATCTGTTTCGAAGACCCGTTGCACAGCTTGCTCCAGGCGCTCTTTCGAAAACGCATCCATGGTCTGCTCAATCTGCCGGGCCCGCTCCGGCCACATACGCGCGCCCAGTTTATTGAAATGCGCCTGAATCTGGCCGGCTCCGCGCAGTCCGGCTTCGCGAGCCGCCAGCGCCGTGCGGAACTGCGTGGCCAGGAACGTCAAAGCCAGCGGCATGTACTCGCCCGAGCGGGTGAGCGTATCCAGAAGCTCCAGTGCGCGCGACCGGTCGCCCCGTCCCAGCGCGGCAACTAATCCGAAAATGGTGGCCGATTGCGCGTCGGGAACCAGGGTCGCGATATCGTCGGCGGTGACCTTCCGGGTGGTGCCGGCAAACAGCCGGAGCTTTTCGATCTCCATCGAGATGCGCGACGCGTCGCCGCCGGTGGCTTCGAGCAGCAGCGCGAGCTCGGCCAGTCCCAATTGGATGCCGGCTTCTTTCGCCAGCCGTTGTGCCAGGAAGCGTGCGGCCTCGGGCGCATACGGCCGAAACTCGACTTTCGCCGGCACGGCCGAATAGAATGCTTCCACGCGTTCGATCCGCGCCTTGTCTTCCCCTTCGAATTCGTAGCGGGCACAGTCCAGGACCAGGACCACATCGGGCGTGGGCTCGCGCAGGTACGCCGCCAGACCGCCCTGGGGATTTTCCTCTTCATCGCCGTCGGAAGCGCGGCCACGGGGTACCGCAGCCTCGGCTCCAGCCAGCCAGATCACACGCCGCGAGGCGAACAGCGACAGGGCGCGGGCGTCATCCAAGGCTGCCGCCAGAGGCATGCGATCGAGGTCGTGGCGGGTGAACCCGTCCTCGCGCTCTCCGGGAGGCAGCGCGGCATCGAGCAGGGCTCGCCGGCAACGTGTCCGTTCGAAGGCTTCCGGTCCGAGGAACAGATAGACGGGCTCGGGACCGTTCTTGGCTAGCCGTGCCAGAAACTGTTCAGGGCTCATTAGAAATTCTGCAGGACGGCGCTGACGATGGAGCGGGCTACTTCCTGGCCCGCCCGCTTCAGCGCCGGATCGCTTTCCTCAAAGTACTGGGTGGCATCCGGGCTGATTTGATAGGTGTTGTGCACGTCGAAGTTCGGACGCGACAGCAGCACTTTGCCCGTCTCCCGCTCGGTGAGCGTGATGGAAAGCGTCACGTGCATTTCGGCCAGCACCGCCCGGGTCGTCTTGGTATCGAAAATAGTCGGATAGAAGGAGTAGCTGATGACCGTGCCGCGCAGCACCGCATCGGCCGCATCCGGATCGGAGATGACGCGATAGCGTGTGCGGGTGATGAACTCGCGCGAGAGGATTTCGGGAAGCTGGTCCGTCAGCTTGTAGCGGGTGGTCAGATTGGTGAACGCCGGGATGGAGACGGTGCGGACGGTTTTCGGAAGAGATCCGCCGCCATCGGCGAAGCGGTATCCGCAGGAGGCGGTACAGAGGGCCAGGATGAGCAAAGCTCCGGCGCGGATCATAAGGATTCCCGGGCTATGGCTACGGCGTTTTCCGCTGCCAGACGCAGGTTATCGGACACCAGCCAGAACCAGCACGCGCGCGGCTGGTTGTGATCCGTAACAATCGCACCAATACTGAGACCGCTCTGCCCGGCCATGCCGACATTGGACGGCGGATCTTCCGGCCGCACATCCAGACCGGCCGCGGCCAGCGCCTTGGCGAGCGAATCTGCGCCGGGGTTTTCCTCAAACTCGACCCAGGCCGAAATGCTATGTCCGTGAAATACCGGCGCTTGAATCAGGCGCACGGACGGCATGGGAACGCCCGGCCAGGCAGCCAGCAGCGAGGCCAGATGCTTCTCGACGCGCTGCTCGATACTTTCCAGGGGCTCGAGTGCCTCCTCGCCATATTTTGCGAGCATGTTGAAGGCGAGCTGGGTATCGAAAACATCGGTCTTGAGCTTCTGGAACGCGAGTACCCCCACGGTCTGCTGGCGCAATTCTTCGAGTCCGCGCTGGCCGCGCTCGCTGGCGGGCTCGAACACATGCACCACCGATCGCCGGATGCGGGCGGATTTCGACAAGCGCCCCAAAAACATCGCCAACGCGATGGCCGCGGGATGGGCGACTACCTGAATGGGCGAGGCGGCCGGCCGAGCGGCTTCCGCGGAAGGCGCGCGCAGATGCGCTTCGGGTTGCTCTTCAAGCCCTCCCGCCAGATCGATGAGCCGGGGACCGTCCTTGGGGTTGACCTTGAGAACCCGGCGGCTGGATGCCGGCGAGCCTGCCAGAAATGCGACCTTCGCGCCGGTGAGGCTTTCGGCGGAAAGCGGCGCCATCACCACAGGTTCTTCCTCGCCGATGGTCAGCGTCGCCGATCCGTCGGCGGCGGCGGAGATCAGCTGCACGCGCGGAGCCGGTTTGCTTTCATCCAGCACCTCGCGGATCTCTTTTGCCAGAAGAGTATCGCCGCCCACGAGTGCGATCAGGGGGCGCTCGGTGAGCTTAGGCAAAGGGAACCTCCGGCGGCCTATTCAAATGGAACCTCCGGTTCCCTCGGAACAGGCCGCAGGCGCCGCCGCACGATGCCTCCGGCCCGGATGACGATCCCGCTCATCCCGTAAAACACCGCCATTCCCAACAGCATGATTTGCGAAAGGTCCCAGATCAGGTAGATCAGGACGCCGACCAGAACGAAGGTCAGCGGAGAACGGGGCCGCGCCAGGCTCATGTCTTTGAAGCTGGGATAGCGCCAGGTGCTGACCATCAGGAACGAAAGCAGTCCCAGCAAAACCAGCCACGCTGCCGAATAAACCCACCACTGCACGGGGCCGAACTCGACCATGGCGTAGACCACGGCCGCCACCATGCCGGCCGCCGCGGGAATCGGCATTCCCACAAAGTATTTGCGGTCGGAGCGGCCGGGGTTTTTGGGCACGGGGTTTACCTGGACGTTGAACCGCGCCAGGCGCATGGCGCCGCACAGCAGAAAAATAAACGCGCAGAAGTATCCGGCCCGATGCAAATGTTCGACGGTGAGGGGAGCGGGCGGCGCGCCCGCAAATTCGACGCCCCAGATATAGGCCAACACGGCAGGAGCGATGCCGAAACTGATCACGTCGGCCAGAGAATCCATTTCGCGGCCAAAATCGCTGGTGGTCTTGGTCATGCGGGCGATGCGTCCGTCCAGGCCGTCCAGAAACACGGCCGCTCCGATGGCGATCGCGGCGGCGCGAAAATGCCAGTTGGCGTCCGCGGCGGTGGCGGTCAGCATGGCGCCGCGGAAGGCTTCCATCATGGCGTAGAAACCCAAAAACAGGTTGCCCGCCGTGAAGAACGTGGGCAAGGCGTACGCCGCGCGCCGGGGGTGGCGGTCCGGCGAGCGGGGATCGATCAACCGTTCCTGGAGCCGAAGTCGTTTCATGCCGTTCATAGAGGCTGAACTCCCGTTGGACGGATGCGGGCCAGCACGCTTGACCCTGCGCGCACGCGATCGCCGGCGTGAACTGCCAGCTCCCATTCGGGACCCAGAAATACATCGACGCGGGAGCCGAACTTGATGAGCCCGATCCGTTCGCCGGGGTCCAGAAGATCCCCCGCCTTTTTGTAACAAATGATCCGGCGGGCGATCAATCCGGCAATCTGCTTGAACATCACCGTGGTGTGCACACCCCCGACCACGCCGTCTACTGTGATGGTGTTCTGTTCGTTGGCATCGCTGGCTTCAGACTGGTTGGCGGGCAGGAATCGGCCCTTCTTGTAATTGACGCAAGTCACCTTGCCGGGAATGGGTGTGCGATTCACGTGCACATCAAAGATATTGAGAAAGATACTGATGCGCGTGGCGCCCGAGGCGCTGGGCCGGATGGCGACTACTTTCCCGTCGGCCGGCGATACGGCGACGGGTCCGGGGGGCACCGCGCGCTCCGGATCGCGGAAAAAATTAAGGCAGAAGGCCGCCAGAACGTAGAATGGCAGCGCGGCGGGCCATCCCAGCAGGTACGTGGCGATGGCTGCGCCCAGCAGCAATCCCCCCGCGTAGTAGTAGCCGTAGGACACCATCCACCACTATTGTCGCATCCGGAGCGGCGAACTCTTATCTGGCAGTGGCAGGCGTGAGGAGCGCGGGCTGGACGGGTTCCAAATAGGTGGATACGACGCTCGGATTGCCGTCCTGGTCCACTGCCTTCACGCCGATCACGACATCGTCGATGGACACATCCGGCATGGTGTAGGTGAGGACGTTGCCCACCCAGGTCTCGCGCTCCCAGAGCGGGGAGGTGGTGGACCTCAGCATGACGGCATAGCCCGCAAGGTCCGGTTCGGTGTTCGGCAGCCAGTGCAATACGGCGTCATAACCCGACTTGCCTCTGGTCAGCAGCGGCGTGTGGCCGCCTTTGTTCGGTCCCGACGAATAGGTCCAGTTCAGCACGGGCGGAGCCGGCGCGAGAGCCAGGCTGGCCAGGACCGCCGCGTTCATGCGGGCGACGCGCGTGATGTAGGGAACCGAAGTGTGGTCCAACGTATCGGTGGTGGAATGCTGATTTTTGTAATTCTCGCTGGGGGTGGTTAGCCGTACCGCAGGGAAGCCCTGATTCAGAAAGGGCGTGTGGTCTCCTCCGCGCAGGAAGCGATCCTGGCGGAACACCATTTGAACCTGCATCGACGGCACGAAGCGTTCCGCGATCTGCTTCATGTAACGGCCGAGCTCGCGGGTGGGGGAATCTTCCGGACCGGCTGCGAACAGGCGCAGGACATTGGTCACGGACTGGCCGTTCCCCGATACGTCGCTGCCGATGATGTCATTATTCAGCACAGCCTCGATCTGCATGCCGGTCTTTTTCGCCATCTCGGCATAGATTCGACTTCCGCTCAAGCCGATCTCTTCCGCGGAGAAGGCGATGAACACGATAGTCTTGTCGAACTGGTGCTGGCTCAGGACGCGCGCCAGTTCCATGACGGCAGCCGTGCCGCTGGCGTCGTCGGTCACGCCGGGCGCAAGCAACTGCGCGGCGGTCGCCTCGAAATCGACCGGTCCGAGATCATTCTCCGGAGGGATGAGCTTAAGCAGCGTCCGGGCTTCGGCCTCATCCATGCGCTGCCGGACCGATTCGGCGATGCGTTGCTCGTCGCCCGCGAATGGTTTCCGGATCAGCGCGACCGAGTCATAGTGGCCAGTCACGAGGATGTAGCGGTCCTTGTGAATGGTGCCCGGAAGCACTGCGACGACATTGGAGAGGTCGACATCCCGGATAATCTGTCCCTGGCGCGCGCCTTTTTTGACCGTGAAGTCCTGGTAGATGACTTCGAGACGCGGGCTGTAGCTCTGCAGCTGGTCGTGAATCCAGCGTTTGGCCGCGCCGATGCCTTGCACGGGATCCTCCTGCGCCGAGAGCACGTAGCGCGTCCCAAAGCCCTCGAGTTTCCGCAGTGTGGCTGCGATCCGGTCGGCCGAGATCGAATCGGCCATCGCCTTTACCGCGGGGTTCAGCCGGGTTGCAGGGGCCTGCGCGAAAACCCAAATTGCAGAGAGCGGGAATGCGAAGAGAATCGGGAGTATTCGCTTCATTTGGATTCAGATTATATCGTATGGTCTTGTAAGGAAACCGCCCGAAAACCAGATTGACTCTATCGAGCTGCCCGCCTCCGACATCGAAAAAACCAAGACGTTTGGAGCGAGCAGGCGGAGCGCCTATTTTCGTACTGCCAGCACTCCGGAACCTGCCGGGATGCCCACTTTCAAGGGAAGCTGCTTGAGCGTGGCGGAAAACCCGCTCGGCTCGTTGGAGGTTCGCACCCACACGGTCTGCGGGGCGCCCTTGGCAAATTGAATTTCCACCGGAATATCGACCGAGAAATTCTCATCGACGGCGGATTGTTCCAGGGTCCCCGATACCTTCCAGGAGGGAACGCTGGCTTTCGCGGAGGCCTTCACAGAGTAGCGAAGTCGCAGCGTGGGAATGCCGGTGGAATACACCCAGTTGTCGAAGAAAGACTCCATGGAGTCCGCGCTGACGCCCGGCGGCAGGGACTTCTTGACCAGTTCCAGAAGGTCCGCGGTGCTGGCGCCGCGAAACTCGTACTGACGGCGGAGCTCGGCCAGAACCTTGAGAAACCGGTCGTTTCCCAGCCTTTTCCGGAGCATGTGCAGAACCCAGGCGCCCTTCTCGTAGGTAATCGCGCGAAATGCATCGGCGGATTTCGCGGCTTCCAGACGGTAGCCCCAGGTCACCGGTCCGGCCGCTTCCACATTCTGGCCGTCCTCGCCGGTCTTGAGAAGATCGCGTTGAAAATCGGCCATCACTTCTTCCAGCGCTTTGGGGCCTTTCTTTTTTTCGATCCACATCAGCGCGGAGTAATGGGCCAGAGCTTCCATCAGCCATTCATCCTGATAACTTTTTCCGGTGACGATGTTGCCCCACCACTGATGCGCCACTTCGTGGGCCACCATCAGGTCGGAGAAGAACGTCTGCAAGGTCGCGTTGCGGGTGGCCGCAGGCCGTTCCTGAGGATCCAGATACGAGACCGTCGATAAATACACCAGGCCCGGAAATCCCTGTCCGAAGGTGCCTGGAATCGGCGACACCGTGAGCGTTTTCAGGGGAGGCGCACCGAACAGACCGGAGAAATATTGGAAGCAGGCAGCCACATCGATCGCCACGGCTTTCAGCCGCGCCAGCGGATCGGGCGGAGGGACGTTTTGCACGATGGTCGTGGTTTCCACACGACGCGGCCCGCGCGCGACCGGTTGGATCAGCTGGGTCACGATGGTGGTGCGCGGAGGCGGTTGCAGCGCCGGATCGAGCCCGCGGTTTCCAAAGACGTCCACCGTCAGTCCGGCGGCGGTGATGGAACTCTTCTCGTACGCGCCGAGATTGAACCCGGCCACGCGAATCGCCGTGGGAGTTCGCCGTTCGGTGATCCGCCAGTCACCCTCCGTGCGGTCGGCCACGATATCCCCAGGTGTCACCAGGGTGAGACGCTGGGGGTAACGGAAGAGCAGTTCGTAATCGGCGAAGGCCGCGCCGCTGCGCGGATACCAATTGGAGCGCGCGCCCACCGAATACACTCCATTGCCGGGGCTGGTGATGAGATCGCCTTCGTGTTCGAACTCCATCTGGTGCGTGCTTGCGGGCGCGAGCAGCTCCGGCGAGGTGACCAGAAACACTTCGTTCTCATCGGCGCGCAGAGCCCGGCTGCGGGCGGATTCGCGGGTCAGCAATTCGGCGGGCAGGCCATCGATCCGGGCGGCCGTAATCTGCTCGGCGCGGGAAATCTCGAACGCGAAAGCCCGCAGGGGACTGGAGCCGATCTTCACAGTCGCGCGCGTGGTGGCCCGCAGGCGCAGGTTTTCGTCGAGCGAGGCCTCAATGCGGAACTTGGTGAGCGTGAATCCGCCTTCGGCAGGTTTCCCGGCCGCTGTGCGGAAGCGCCGGGCGACAAAGCTGGTCCAAATGTCATAGACCACGCGCTGATTGCGCTCCATCAATTGTCCGGCCAGAATCTGCTCGGTCGCGGCCGGATCGTAGACCACGTCGAAATTTCCCAGGGTCTTCCCGCTCAGCGCCGATAACAGGAAGCCGTCCGTCCGCCCCGGCGAGAGCAGGTCGCCGGCGATCCGGGGAGCGAAGCTGTCCAGGATATTCGAGACCACCGGGGCCCATTGTTCCGCCAGCAACGGCGCCATTTCCGGTGCTTTGCGTCCGAAGCCCTGCTTCTCGATGCTCTCCAGCAGGTCGCGCCCGGAACCATCGGTAAACATCAGGACCGCGGCTCGAAAGTGTTCGTCCAGGTTGGGGGATCCGGTGAAGCGCGCCAGCGATTGCCGTTCGGCGCGCAAAGGCGGCAGCAGCAGAATCTCGCCGTCGCCTCCTTCCACGTCGGCGCTGAACACGGCGGCGATGCGTTCCCCGGCTACGGGTTTGGAAAAGATCAGATACCCATCGTTAAAGTACAGGCGGATATCTTCCTTGTAGAGGCTCAGGTCGCGAACCCGGTAGCATTGCTCCGGATCCAGGCCGGCATCCCTTACCGCGCGGGCCGTATCGGCCGCGGACGGGCCCGCGGCCCAGGCGCATACCGGCAGGATCGAAAGTAGGAGAACTTTGCGGACCACGTTCCTAAAAACCGCTTGATCGCGATCGTCTGATTTCGGACTTCAGATGAACATCTCTTCGTCCACCGTGACCTGATCCGGGCTGGGGCGCGTACCCCGCATCAGGAATCCCAGTGCGGCGCGAACTCCGGCGGCCACGCCATTGATTCCACGGATGGGCGTCAGGACGCCCCGGTGCACCAGTTCCACGGTTTGCTGGGCGCGAGCCAGCGCGTCTTCCACCACGATTTCGGCGCGCTCAAGCTGCCTGCGCGTCCGCACAGAGGCGTCTTCCAAAAACTCCTCTACGGTCTGCATCTGCTCCAGGGCGACGTCCAGGATCTGGTTGGTCTTGGCGGTTACTTCCACGATGGTGGCGCGCGAGGTTTCCACCAGCGCGTCCACCTTGACCGTCAAGGGCAGGATCCGGTCGCGCATCTCTTTCGCGGCCTTGTAGGTGCCATACAGCATGGCCGCTTGAAAGATCAGGGCAGCCGCGGAGATCGCTACAAAAATCGCGATGAGTACGAGGAATACTGTCTGGTTTTCCATGTTTTCCCTAATCTCGCGCCGGAGCCCTTCTGAGTCAACGCCGGCCCCGCCCGGCCTTAGTCGGGTATCGGTGTCTTCACTGCTTCGCGATACGCCTGCTTGCCTGCGTCTACCGCCGCCGACAGATTCTCCTTCTGGCGCCGGATGGTCTCCTTGCTGCGGTCGATCGCATCCGTGGCTGTGTCGCGCAAATCGTTGGCGCGGCGCTTCACGTAGTCGGATCCGTCTTCGGCCCTGCTGCGCAGGTAATCGCGAGTTTCAGCGCCCGACTTGGGGGCGAACAGTACTCCCACCGCGACTCCCAGGCCCAGGCCCAGGCAAAAGTAGGACAGCTTGTTGTCGTCTTCCATCTCCGTTACTCCTTCTTGAAGTTTCGCCGTTTCCACTCACAGAATAGCAGTTAGGCCGGCCGGCGCGGCACCCAGCAATTGGGCGTCACGATGTAAACCACTTCGCCATGTTGATTCCGCGCCGTGGTTTTGAGTTTCACGATTCCGTGGGTGGGGGTGGACTTGGAAGGGCGAATCGCCAGGACTTCCATTTCGACCCGGAGGGTGTCGCCGGGGCGTACCGGCTGGGGCCACTCGATTCCGTCCACGCCCAGGCCGAGCAGCGGCAGATCGCCCAGCGGATTTGCATCGACCACCAGGCGCATCACCAGCGCGCCGGTATGCCATCCGCTGGCGATCAGGCCCCGGAAGGGACCCTGGGAAGCGGCCAGCGGGTCCAGGTGCATGGGCTGCGGGTCGAATTCCCGGGAAAATTCCAGGATCTCTGCTTCGCTGACCGCAACGGAGGCAGTGTGGAACTTTTCGCCGACTTGCAGATCCTCCAGATAGCGCCGGGTCACAGTTTCAGGAGCGCTCGAAGGCGTTTGGTCTGGACGCGGCTCACCGGGATCTCGGTCTGCTTCTTGTCATCCATGCGGAGCTGGAAGCTGGACTTGAACCAGGGGATCACTTCCTTGATCCGATGAATGTTCACCAGATAGGAACGATGCACGCGCCAGAAGGTGTCGGGATCCAGGTTCGATTGCAGCTCCTCGATGGTGCGGTAATTCGACTGGCCTTCCAGGTTGTTGGCGACCACGGTGATCAGCCCGTCGTCGATGGTAGCGTACACGACATCCTGCGCGTCCACGATGAAATTGCGCTGATTGCTGCGTACCAGGAGCTTGCTGCGCTGCAAAGCCGGCTTCGGCAGAGCCGGTTCGGGCTGCTCGGCTTTGGCGCGATCGCTTACCGCTTTACGGGCGCGCTCCACGGCAACGGCCAGGCGCTCCTTGTCCACGGGCTTCAGGAGGTAATCGAGTGCCTCCCAGCGGAAAGCCTCGACCGCGTACTGATCGTAGGCCGTGGCCATGACGAAATAGGGCAGGGGAATATCCAGCTCGCGCAGCTTGCGGATCACACCCATGCCGTCCAAGCCAGGCATCTGCACGTCCAGGAATACCAGGTCCGGCTCCATGCTTTGGATCAGCTTCACGGCTTCGAGGCCATTGGACGCGGTGGCCAGTATTTCTATATCGGGGAATTCTTTGAGCTGGTAGGCGAGCTCCTCGGAGGCGAGCTTTTCATCGTCCACCAGGATTGCGGAGATCGTCGCAGTCGCGCGATTCTGCATGAGATGCTAGTATATCAGGACAGGTGATTTGCCCTCGCGCGTCTTCGCCGTCCGCACCATGAGACTGCAAAAGACTACGCCCGAGTGTCCCAGGGCGAACCCCTTTGGCCAGGAGGAATTAGGTTTTGGCGACTCGCGATAACGTCCAGATTGCGCCCGCGGACGGAAAACTTGGCGTTTTGATTCCGGGAATCGGCGCCGTGAGCACTACCTTCATCGCCGGCGTGGAAGCCGTACGCCGCGGCACCGCCGCACCCATCGGATCGCTGACCCAGCTGGCGACCATCCGCCTGGGCAAGCGCACCGACGCGCGCACGCCGATGATCAAGGATTTCGTGCCCCTGGCTGGATTGAACGATCTGGTGTTCGGCGGCTGGGACATTTACGAAGACACAGCCTATGAAGCCGCGGTCAACGCGAAGGTTCTGCAGCGGCCGCAGCTCGACGAGCTGAAAGGTTTTCTGTCCGGCATTAAGCCGATGAAGGCGGTGTTCGATCCGGAATATATCCGCCGCATCAATGGTCCCAACGTCAAGGAAGCCAAGACCAAGATGGACAAAGCGGACATGCTGATGGAAGACATCGAGCAGTTCCGCAAGACCAACAACACCACCCGTAATGTGATGATCTGGTGCGCCTCGACGGAAGTCTTCCACCGGCCCGCGGCGGTTCACAAAACGCTCAAGGACTTCGAATGCGGGCTGATGCAGAACGATCCGGAAATCTCGCCCAGCCAGATCTACGCTTATGCCGCGCTCAAGTCGGGTATTCCGTTCGCCAACGGCGCGCCCAATCTGACCACCGATACGCCGGCGCTGCAGGAACTGGCGCGCGACCGGAACCTTCCTATCTGCGGGAAAGATTTCAAAACCGGCCAGACCTTCATGAAGACGCTGATCGCGCCCGGGTTGAAGGCCCGCATGCTGGGGATTTCGGGCTGGTTCTCGACCAATATTCTGGGGAATCGCGACGGCGAAGTTCTGGAAGATCCAGGCTCGTTCAAGACCAAGGAAGAAACCAAGCTCAGCTCGCTGGAACAGATTCTGCAGCCGCAGCTCTACCCGATGCTGTACAAGGATCTGTATCACGCGGTCCGGATCAACTACTATCCGCCTCGCGGCGACGACAAAGAAGGCTGGGACAACATCGACATCTTCGGATGGCTGAACTATCCCATGCAGATCAAGATCGATTTCCTGTGCCGCGATTCCATTTTGGCCGCGCCGCTGGTCCTGGATCTGGTGCTGTTCATGGATCTGGCGCAGCGCACCGGCATGCGCGGCATCCAGGAATGGCTGTCGTTCTATTTCAAAGCTCCCATGACCGCGCCCGGGCTGTACCCTGAGCACGACATCTTCATCCAGCTCATGAAGCTGAAGAACACGCTGCGCTGGATGCGCGGCGAGGATCTGATCACGCATCTGGGTCTGGAGTATTACGACTGACGCCTCCTCGCGTTCGCCTGTCCGTCCATGAATGCATTCCCATGAACTGCCTCGTGATCGGAGGAACGGGCTTCATCGGCCAGGCGCTGGTGGCGGAACTGCTGAAGGCCGGCCACAACGTCTCCATTTTGCATCGCCGTGCCAAGCACGGTCTGGGGCGCCGCGTGAAGAACATCATGGCCGACCGCAACGATGCCCACGCCGTGCGCGCCGCTCTGGCCGGATCCAAGTTCGAGCTGGTGTTCGACCACGTGTATGACTGGGAGCGCGGGACGACCGCGGGACATGTAGAAGCCACGGCGCGCGCCGCCGGCGACCATATCAAACGCTACGTGTTCATGTCCAGCGTGGCTGCCTATGGCGACGGCCTGAATCACCACGAGGGCGACGCTCTGGCCCCGGACGATGCCCCCGATCTGTACGTGCGCAACAAGGCCATGAGCGAGCGCGCGCTGTTCCGGCTGCATCAGCGCATCGGATTGCCGGTGGTCACGCTTCGGCCGCCGTATGTCTACGGACCCGGAAATCCCTACTATCGCGAGGCGTTCTTCTGGGATCGCCTGCGCGCCGGGCGGCCCATCATCGTGCCGGGAGACGGAAGACGGCTGATGCAGTTTGTCTACATCCACGATCTGGTGAAGGCGGCGCTACGCTCGGTGGACGAACCGGCTGCCGCCGGCCACGCGTTCAACATCGCCAACGCCCGGCCGATTTCTCAGACCGAGGCCGTGGAAGCCTTCGCCAAAGCCTGCCGAAAAACACCCAAGTTTATCCGCATTCCGCGCGACTATATTCTGCGGGCCGGCGGGCACCCCATGGGTCCCAAGCTGTACTTCGGGGTATATCTCGACATGCCTCCGATCACGCTGGTCACAGCCAAGGCGCAGCGGGTGCTGAAATTCAAACCAACGGATTTTGGGACGGGCCTAAATGAGACCCACCGCTGGTATCTTCGCCACAACGGCTTTCCTAAGCCGGATTTTGGGTTTGAAGACGCCCTGCTGGCGAATGCTCCGGTGCTGGCGCCCGCGAAGGCCTGACCGGTTTCCTGGAAGGATCGTAATTCAGGAAGAGCGGTCCGTAAAAGCGTGCCCGGCACCCGGTGCAGCGCAATGGACGAAGCAGGGCCAGCAGGGCCGCGCGATCCATAAACCGGTCGGATCGGGATTTCCGCACCTTGTGGGCTCCACAACACCAGCACGCTGGCGCCAGCCAGCCCCGCACGAAGCTCCGGATCAGAAATCCTGCTGCACTCAGCACGATGATGACAAGCGCAGAAACAAAAGAAAGATAGCGAGGATCCATAGGAAGCTCCTGTTGTTGCATGCCTGCTTCCAAACGATTCATTTCCTCCAAGCTGTTGAAGCCGAATGATCAGGCTGGGCGGAGCACTCCGGGCAAAGAATACCACCGGAAGTTTTTGGTGGTAGGCCTGCACATTTTGCTTGACGTGGCCCGAGAATCGATCATATGATTGAAACGAACGTATGACTGACAAGGGGGATACGAAGAGCAGAATCCTCGACGCGGCCGAGAAGCTGTTTGGAATGAATGGATTCGAGGCAACCTCCTTGAGGGAAATCACGGCCGAAGCCTCCGTCAATCTGGCGGCAATCAACTACCATTTCCAGACCAAGGACAGCCTGATCGACGCAATTGTCGCGCGCCGGATCGAGCCGGTGAACAAGCGCCGCCTGGAGCTTTTGGAGGCTGCAGGGCCCAATCCGGCGCTGGAGAAAATTCTGACCGCGTTCATGGCCCCGGTGATGCAAGTAAGGGC
>DATIRX010000076.1:0-12080 GCA_035469225.1 Bryobacteraceae bacterium | reverse complement strand
GCGCCCGGATAAACGGTCATCGCAGATGCGATCACGTTGGCGTCCGGCAAAGCGGTTCCGTTTACGATCACCACCGGTTTTTCACTCGTAAGCAGACCGGAGGCGCCTTGGCCGTCCGGGGGGGCCGAACCCTGGAAGCCGGGACCCTGGCCCGTCAGCCACACCGTCAGAATCTCGCCGCGCGCGACCGGGTGCTGGGGACCATTGACACTTCCATCGGAGAAGTTCGTGGCTGCTATCTGGCCGGTGCCCTGCGCATTGGAGGTGAAAAAGCCGGGCGCAGCGGGCGTCATAAGAAACGTCCCAGCGGCCAGAATCTCACCGGTGGCAGGGCGAGTGATTAGAAACTCGGAAGTGCCTGAGGTTGGCGCGCCGATGGGCACAACGATAAAAATAAGTGGCGGAGCCACCTGGAAGATCGGAGAGGGTACGCCGTTCACCAGGACCTGCAGGCCGGACACAGTCGAATCCCAAGGCGGGCTGAGGACGGGGGTGGCGTCCGCAGTAATGTTCCCTACGTTCTTTGCAACGTACATCATCATCCCCGGAGCCACCTGCTGCAGATTTCCCGACGTAGAATTCGCCGCGTTCCGGTAGACCAGCTTTTGGAAGTAAAAAGAAATTCGATTCGCGGTTTCCGCGATGATCAGATTGTTAAAGGAGTCGAGGCCGATGCCGATGGCGGCACTGATCGGCTGGATCGTTTCAGTGATATCGGTTGCGTCTCCCTTGAGGTCGTCAAAACGGCGGATGTGATAGACCCCGCCGCCCGCGACCCAAATGGTTCGCTGGGTGATTCCATCCCCCAAAGGCATGACCACGATGCCCACCGGCTGGGAAACACTAATTTGGACTCTGGATGCATCCCCCTGGAAGAGGGTTCCCTCGTTGGAAAAAATCAAGACACGACCATTCCGGAAGTCACAGATGTGAAGGCGGTCGGAATCGTCCGCCGCCAGACCGAGCGGGCCGTTTAGGCTAGCGGGAGTCGGCTGCGCCGGCACACTGGCAGTTGAAAAACTCGACTGACCCACCACGGCCGAAGCCGGCTGGCCGCTGACAAAGTCGCCTCCTCCGGCGGGCTTGCGGAAGATCAAGACGCGATTGTCCGAGGTATCGGAAACTCCCACATTGCCGTTGGTGAATACAACCAGTCCATACGGTGAGCGCATGGTTCTTTGACTGGTGGTCAGGTCGGGCAGTCCGAAACCCAGCTGACCCAGCACGAGTTCCGCGCGCTGGATGCCCAAAGCGTGCTCGAAGGGCGCCGGAAACCGGAGCACGCGGCCATTTCCGGAATCGGCAACGTAGAGTCTCCCCTGCGCATCCAAGGCGAGTCCAATGGGCTGTGATAGCCCGGTGTCGTTGGGCGTTTCCGGATCGCCCGTGCATGGAGCGTTCAACGACGTTACCGTACAGTTCTTGGTAGTCCGGAACAAGTCCGGTTGACCGATTACGATGTCGGCTTTTGTGGCGAGAACCGAACGAACGTCGGCGCCCACTACTCTCGCATCCCGGAAGCCGAGAATCCGGTTGTTAAACGTGTCGGCGATGTAGAGGTGAGGCGGATTGCTATTCTTATCGACCACGATCGCGCCACCCAAAATACCGCTGTTCGAAACCCAGACTTCGCGGCCTTCGACCAGGTTGGGAGCATTGTGATTGAATGCGTCGGCCTGGCTTGCGCTGGAATCAATCTGGCCCAATACCTTGGTTGCGCTGGCATAGGCGAAGATGTCGTTGGGCGGATACGACAACACCCGGTTATTCCCGAAATCGGAGATCCAAAGGTTTCCCGAAGGATCGAATACGCCGCCGAGGGGGAAGCTGAGAGTAGTCGCATCCGGCTCGGCCAATCCGCGATTTGGCCGGGTGCACGTCAGGCGGGCGTTATCGCAGCCATTGGTCAACGAGTTGAGCTGCCCGACTACGGTGGCGATGGCCGGGGAGGGAGTCGACGGCGTTGCAGGGCTCCACTGGGCCGGGGATTCATAACGAGCCACCCGATGAGCAAAGGTGTCGCAAACAAATACCTTGCCCTGGTATGTGAATATGCAACGCGGGCTATCGGTGGGCTGGCCGGCTTGATTTCCGCCGCCCAGGCTGTACTGGTTGGGATACAGCACGGGCGCTTGACCCGGGACCGCATCCGGCAGAACACCGAGAACGCGACTCGCAATTGCGCTGGGCCCCGGACTTGTGTAGTAGAGAACTCTTGAATAACTGTCCGCTACATACAAGCCTCCGCTCGGATCCAAACTCAGAGAGATCGGAAACCTCAGGGTGCTCAGAGTCTTTTGATTGTTGGTAGGGTCAGTGTCGGGGCTGACATTCGAAAACGCATCCCTCTGCCCGATGACCGCGTCCGCGGCGGGATTGTTCTTGGGCGGCGCCTGGTTCAGGACAGCCTTGGCGTAACGCAGGACGCGGTGATTGCCCGCGTCCGTTGCCCACAAATTCCCCTGCGGATCGAAACCGATTCCTCCCAGGTAGATACCGTTGGAGGGGATATTGAGGTTCAAGGTACTGGCGCTAACCGGGGTGACCGGTTGGATGCCCGATGTGGTGCTCGTCTGGCCGATCACCAGATCGACAATCAATACATCCCCCGTTTGGCTGAAAGGAGCGGGGTAACGAAGAATACGATTATTGGCCGCATCCATCACGTACAGGTTGCCGCTGCTATCCACCGCCAAACCCACCGGCCGGGCTAATCCGCCGGGAAGGTCGCTACCGGGACGTCCAGGACCCTGTTGAATGGTTGTGAAGGAGTCCCTTTGACCGATCACCTTATCCGCCGGATTTCCCTTGGTCAGACCGGCCGGATTCCGCCACGCCAAAACACGGCTGTTGAACGTATCCGCCACGTACAGAATCGGCGGCGTCACCGAAGTGTCAAAGGCAATCGCGGACGGTCCATTGAGCTCCCGCCCTTCCACCAAGTTTGGAGCCAGCGATTTTATCGGAGCGTCCAGCCGCGCATGCCCAAACTCTCGCGACGGGAGTTCGTTGATGGTGGCCACATTCTGGGACCACGCAGGGACACTCGCGACCAGCAAACTACACCATAAGAGCTTCATTATCAGTATTCTCCGAAGGGGTGGAACGCGGAAAGTCACCCTTATTTTAGAAGATAACACGGCAGCGAAATCGTTCCATGTACCATTCGTACTGGGCCGTCCATGAACCGGGGCCAGTGCTAAGATTGGGGATTGGACCCCGTCTCTGACCGCTCCAGGCCGCGCGTGTGCGCCGTCAGCTACCTGAACACGGTGCCGCTGGTCTGGGGACTTCAACATTCCCCCGACCCTGAGCTTCGGGAAACCTTCGATCTTCGCTTTGCCCTGCCCTCGGAATGCGCCGATCAACTGGCCCGCGGTCAAGCGGATATCGGAATTGTTCCGGTCATCGAGATGGCCCGCCAGGGACTGGATTACTTCCCCGGAACGGGCATCGCCTGCCATGGACCGGTGCGCAGTATCCTGCTGATTTCCAAGGTTCCCTTCAAGGAGATCCGCGTTCTGGCGACGGACGCAGGGTCCCGAACCTCGGCCATGCTCGCTCAGGTGATTCTTGCCGAGCGCTTTGGTGTACGGCCCCAGGTCTTCTCGCATCCGGCCGATCTGGCGGAAATGCTGGGCAAAGCAGACGCCGCCCTACTGATTGGCGACGCCGCCCTGCGGGTCGATCCGGCCCTGCTGCCCTATGAAACATTGGACCTGGGCGCGGAATGGATCGCGCTGACGGGACTGCCCATGGTGTTCGCGGTGTGGGCGGGACGCAAGGAAATCATTCGCGAGGCGCATGGCCAAGTGTTCCTGGAGTCGTTGCGCTACGGCCTGGCGCACATGGACGACATGGTCGCCGCCGAAGCGGCCGCGCGCCAGTTCAGCCCGGACGTGGTCCGCCGCTATCTGACGCATCACATCGTTTTCGAGCTGGGCGAAAAGGATTACGAAGGAATGCGGCTCTATATCGAGCACGCCTTGCGTCTGGATCGCGTTATGATAGCTTCGAAATGATGATGACGCGGGCGGAAGCAATCGATGTATTCCAGAGCGATGACCTGATCGGCATCGGCATGGCGGCCGACGCGGTCCGCCGCAAGCTGCACCCCGAGGGCGTGGTCAGCTACATCATCGACCGCAACATCAACTACACCAATTTCTGCACCGAGTATTGCAGCTTCTGCGCCTTCTACCGTCCCCTGGGGCATGCCGAAGGCTACCTCCTGCCGCAGGAAACGATCTTCAGCAAGATCCGGGAAACCATCGATCTGGGGGGAACCGGCATCCTGATGCAGGGCGGGCTGCACCCCGACCTGAAGATCGAATGGTATGAAGATCTGCTGCGCTCGATTAAGAAGCGCTTCGACATCTGGTGCCATTGCTTTTCCGCGCCGGAGATCATGAACATCGCGGAAGTGAGCGGCCTGAATTTATACGACACGCTCTCACGGCTGCGCGACGCGGGCCTCGATTCCCTGCCCGGCGGCGGCGCCGAAGTGCTGGACGACCAGGTCCGCCATCGCATCAGCCGCCTGAAATGCGGCACGCAGGATTGGATCGATGTGCACCGGACCTGTCACGCGGTGGGCCTTCGCTCGACCGCCACAATGATGTTCGGTACGGGCGAGACCATCGAGCAGCGCATGAATCACTTCGATATCGTTCGCCAGATCCAGGACGACACCGGCGGATTCACGGCCTTCATCCCCTGGAGCTTCCAGCGCGAGCTGACTTCGCTGGGCCGCTTCGTCAAAGAAGAGGCCACCGCGGTCGAGTACTTGAAGATGCTGGCCCTGTCGCGGCTCTATTTTGAAAACATCCTCAATATTCAATCCTCCTGGGTCACTCCGGGGCTGAAGACCTGCCAGATCGGACTGCGCTTCGGCGGAAACGACGTCGGCAGCGTGATGATCGAGGAAAACGTGGTGAGCGCCGCCGGCACGCACCACCAGGCTACGGAAGAGGAGCTGCGGCGCCTGATTCGCGACGCCGGGTTCATCCCCAAGCAGCGGGATACGCTGTATCGGACCTACTTCCTGAACTAGACGTTCCACACCCTACCCCAAGTGGTTTATCCTAGAAGACGCAGGGTTTATCGCAACCCAATCGTTCAGGGAGTACGTCTCACTTTCATGCGTCTGTCACTCTTTAGCCTGGCTAATGCCCTGTGCTTCGTTAGCTTGCCGGGCTTTGCCGCCCCGGCCTCCGACGTTCTGGCGCGCCTTCCGCTGCGCTTCGAGGCCGCCGATGGCCAACAAGGAGACAGCCAAAAGTGGATGGCCCGCGGGCCCGGATTCGGAGTCGCCTTCACTCCCGAAGGGAGCGTGATCCAGCTAGGGAATCGGGGCTTGCGGCTGACGCTTCCAGGAGCGGACCGCCAAGCGAAACTGGAAGGTCTCGACAAGTCGGCCACTGCCACGAATTATTTCGGGACCCCCTTCCGCAGCGCGGATGCGTATGGGCGGTTACGCCAGGTGGGCGTCTACCCAGGCATCAACATCGTCTATTACGGCCAAGGGCAAAGCCTGGAATACGATTTCGAGCTGTCTCCCGGCGCCGATCCTTCCCGGATCCGAATGCGCTTCGAGGGAGCCGATACGATCGGCCTGGGTCCTAAGGGCGAAGTCATTCTCGGTCTCGGAGACCGGCAGGTGACCCAGAATCCTCCGGTGGTTTATCAGCGCCGGGCGCCGGGGGAAACGGTCGGCGTACCGTCGTCCTACGTGATGGAGGCGGACGGCTCGATCGGCATTCGTCTGGGTGAGTACGATGCGAAGCAGCCCGTGGTGATCGATCCGGCGGTGCTGTTCACCGCGTACCTGGCGGGAACCAGCCCGGACGTCCCCGTGGGCATCGGGCACGATAAGAACGGATTGATTTACATCGCCGGGTACACCTACTCGCCGGACTTCGTCCGAGTGGGCGAGGCCTACACGCCATTCTTCCTCTCCACCGGCAAGCAGGCCTTTACCACGGTGATGAACCCGCTGGGCCCCCCAGATACCGCGGTCACATATTCGGGATACTTCAGCGGCAATTTCGGCGACGACCTGAAGGCCATGGCCGTCAGCAGCGAGGGTGTTTTCTACCTGGCCGGCATCACTGACGATTTCAATTTTCCAACCACGCCTAACGGATTCCTGCTCAACAACGGCGGAGTACGGCGAAGCTTTGTGTCGGTGGTGGATCCCAAGATTCCGGGGACCGGCGGATTGGTCTATTCCACCTTCTTTGCCGGCACCAAGACCGATGAGCCCACGGGAATCGCGTTCGCCGCGGGCAAGATATACGTCACCGGCTTTACCACTTCTGACGATTATCCGGTTACCGCCAACGCGTATCAAGCGACGCGTCCCGGCGGAAATTTCGATGGGTGGGTGGCCGAGTTCGATCCCTCCCAAAGCGGAACGGCCAGCCTGATATCCAGCACTTACTTGGGCGGCGCAGGGCAGGATATCCCCAGATCGATCGCGGTTGCCGCGGACGGCCAGGCTTACGTGGCGGGCTACACCCGATCGGTCGATTTCCCGACCACGCCGAACTCTTTCCGCCCCTTCTATTCCTACGGCGGCGACGCCTTTCTGACCAGGCTGGACCTGGCGGCCAATACCGTGACCTATTCGACTTACTTGGGCGGATCCGGCCAGGATCAGGCCACCAAGATCCTGGTGGAACCGAACGGTAACGTGGCCATCACCGGATTCACGCTGTCCGACAATTACCCGGTGACCTCGAACGCACTGCAGAGCTCGCTGGCAGGAAATAGCGACGTGTTTCTGACTATTCTGAATCCCAGCGCGCCGGATTTCACCACGGCCCTGGTGTACTCCACCTACTTGGGCGGAACCGATGGCGACGTGGCCTACGGCCTGAGCCGGGATGCAGAGGGCAAGTATTATCTGTGCGGATACACATTGTCGCTGGACTTCCCCACGCAAAATGCACTCGCTCCGGCGTCGTTTCCCGGCAATAGCATCGACGGATTCGTGGCTGTGATCGACCCGGCGGCCTCGCCGCTGAAAGGCCTGGTCTACTCCAGCCACATCACCGGACCCGGATATCAGATCGCGTATGGAGTGGACGTAGACACGCAAGGCAACGTCTATGTAACCGGTACGGCGCTAGGCGATGTGTTCGGAGGAGCGGGAGCGCAGGTCCCCGCCAGCAGCAACCTGAACGTATTCCTGCTGGTGTTCCACCCGTAGCGCGGGCAGCTACGCTGCGTTGGTCACTTTGGCTTTGTTCTTGCTGCCCGGGGGACGGCCTCTGCGTTTCAGCTCGGTCATCCAGGCGGGTGGGCGGCCACGCCGGCGGCCGCGGCCGCGTGCCAGGCGTTCCAGCGTCAGTATGGCTTCCTCGAGTTGTTCACGTTCCTGGCGTAGATCTGCCAGCATTTTAATTACATCCATTTAGTTAACTCCATGTCTGCCGGATGGACTCGACCCCAACAGGATCGTGATACCGAGCGTTGCGGTTGCCTTAAGAGTGTACCGGAATACCTCCATCACTTTCAATACTTCTGTCTGCAAAGAGTACCGGCGCATCCTTAACCTATACACGTCTGGGATTGTCCCGGCGCCCTTTCCAGTAAAAATAGAACGGCACTCCGAGGCCAATTACCACCAAACCAATCCCGGAGGCGCGGGGTGCGGAAATAAGCGTCCTATAAAGAAGCAATAAAGTCACTCCCACGAATGCCAGCGGCACCCAGGGATATCCCCAGGTTCGGTAGGGACGCGGCAGATCCGGTCTGCGCTTTCGCAATACCAGCACTGCGGCGGCCGTCATTCCGTAGAGAATCCAGCTGGGAAATATCACGGCATTGTACAAATCGCTGTAACGGCCGCTGAGAACAAACAAAGAAGACCACACACCCAGCAGAAGAATACTGCTTGCAGGGGTCCGATAAACGGGATGTACGTGTCCTATATGCCGAAAGAAATATCCGTCCCTGGCCATCGCATAGGGGACCCTGGACCCCGATAAGATCGAGCCATTCAAAGCGGCAAAGATCGAAATCATGGCTGCCACACTTACTGCGGCGGCCCCGTTTGAACCGGCGATCCGCCGCATCATGTCGGCTGCGACACGGTCGCTGGAGGCGACTTCGCCCGCATTCAGAACGGAGAAATACGCGAGATTGGTGAGCAGATATACTCCAATGATGGCTGAAACCCCCGCTATCAGCGCCAAAGGGAACGTTCGCTGTGGGTTTTCGACTTCGGAGCCGAGCATTCCCGCGTTATTCCAACCGTCGTAAGCCCACAGTGCCGCAACTAATGCGACAAAGAATCCAGCCACGCCCCCCGGTAGGGGCGTGGTGGAACTGGCAAGATTGGCGGCATGGGCTTCGCGCGAAAGCAATCCGGCGGCGATCACTGCGGCGATGAGAATCACCTTCAGGGCAGTTACGGCCACTTGCACTCGCCCGCCGGCTCTCACCCCGCGATAATTCACGGCCGACAGAAAGAGAATCAGGCCGATCGCGAGTAGCTGTCCATAGCGAATCTCAAGAGGTCCGCCGCCGGGGCCGATGGGCCACGGCACGACATACAGCGGCGTTTGCAAGCTGGGGAGGAAATCGGCCAGATAAGAATAGAACGCGGTAGCTAGAGCGGCGATCGAAGCGCTTTTTGCGACCCAGGTTTGGGTCCACGCGTAGAGGAAACCGAAGAACGGCCCGTAGGCCGCCGTCAGGTAGGCATATTCGCCGCCAGCCTCGGGCATGGCCGCGGACAGTTCCGCGTACGTAAGCGCGCCGAACATCGACAGCACGCCTCCGAATACCCAGACCGCGAACACCGCGCTCGGCGAGCCCACGGCCTTGACCATGTCGGCAGGCACCAGAAAGATTCCGCTGCCGATCACGGTGCCCATGATGATCGCGACGGTGGTCCAGGGTCCCAAGGCGCGCCGCAGTGCCGGTGGATGAGTTTCAGATGGCACGGGAATTCTTCTCCTTCAGCGGCTCCTTCTTCAGAATGAGGGACGCCAGAATACCGGTGGCGAACGTCATGGAAGTTCCGATCAGCACATACCAGGTGAACGCAATGGGCGTCGCGAAGCGCACGTAGAGCATGACGGCCAGGCCGGCGATCATCCCGCATATGGCCGCCGTCTCGCCCACCCTGCGCGTCAGCAATCCGAGCAGGAAGACCCCCAGCAGCGAGCCGTAAAGAATGGACGCGATGGAGAGCCCGGCCTGCAGCACGCTGCCCCAGTTGCGGGCGAACAGGGCCACAGCGCCGAGGATCACGCCCCACGCCACCGTTGCCAGCCGCGCACGCCTCAACCATGTGTTTTCCTCCTGTACCTTGCCCAGCGGCCGGAGAAAATCCATCACGGTTGTAGACGCGAGCGAGTTCAGGGCTGCGCTCAAGTTGGACATGGCGGCAGCCAGGATGGCTGCGATGACCAACCCTGACAGGCCGGGCGGAAGCTGATCCCAGATAAAGCGCGGATAAATGCTGTCGGTCACGGCCGGCGGAGTCCATCCGTGATCCTTGTAGAGGGTGAACAGGCACACTCCGATGATCAGAAAGAGTGCGAACTGGAAGAAGATTACCACCCAGCTGGTGAAGAGCGCCGCGCGGCTCTGGCGCTCATTCTTCGCCGCAAGAAGACGCTGGACCAGCAGCTGTTCGGTGCCGTGGCTGGCCGTGGTCAGGAAGCATCCGCCGATGATCCCGGCCCAGAAGCTGTAGGTGCGCGTGAAGAACTCGGCGGGCGGGCCCAAACGGAAATCGAACACCTGGAACTTGTTCAGCGGTTCCACCACGGCCACGACGTGACTCCACCCACCGGGTATTTCGCGCAGCAGGAGCCCCAGGCTCAATAGCGCGCCCGCGACGTACAGCGCCATTTGCACCACGTCGGTCCAGATCACCGCCGTCATGCCGCCTTCGTAGGTATACAGGAGCGTCAGGCACAGCAGAGCGGCGATCGAGGCCATCTCACCGGTCCCCAGAACCACCGAAATGACGATAGAGATCGCAAAGACCCGGACGCCCTCCGCCAGCGCCCGCAAGATGAGAAAGGTGCCAGCCGTCAGGCGGCGGATGCGCGTCCCGAAGCGGATTCGCATCAGCTCGTAGGCGGTGAACATTTCTCCGCGAAAATAGGCCGGAAGGAACAGCGTGGCGATGACCAGGCGTGCCAGCAGGTATCCGAAGACCAACTGGAGGAAGCCGAAGTTCCCATTGAAGGAAAGCGAGGGAGTGCCGATGACCGTGAGAGTGCTGGTCTCGGCGGAAACTATGGAAAGGGAGATGGCCCACCAGGGGGCGCGCCGTCCACCCAAGAAATAGTCCTTCAAGGACGTTTGCGAGCGGCGAAAGCGCGATCCGAACCAGGTGATCCCGATCAGATAAGCCGCGATCACCCCTAAGTCGAGCCAGCGCATGGGTAACAGTTCAGGATACGCGAAAGCGGGATCCGGCACTCGAAACCAGGTGACCCTTGCCGGTGTCTAACAACCCAGGAAGTGTAACGAGCAACCAGGCTCAGGGGAGGGTGTACCCTGGGGGAAAGGGATGTCGTGACGATGAAACATGCAATGCTGAGAGTCCTCACTGCTGCCGGCTTGGGCCTGACACTCGGTTGGGTATTAGCCGCGCAGGAGCCAAAAAAAGAATGGAAGGGCGGCCAGGAAGAGTACAACCTGTTCCAGGCCTATCAGAAAGCCGACAACAAGGGAAAAATCGAGGCGCTGGACAAGTGGAAAGCGGCCTTCCCCACCAGCGATTTCGCGGAAGAGCGCGAAGAACAGTTTCTGATCGTCTACCAGCAGCTGGGCATGAACCGGCAGGCCTTCGACAAGGCCGCCGAGATTCTGAAGACCCGCCCGAATCACTTCTACTCGCTGTCGGCCATTGAGCGGCTGGTTTATACCCTTCCTCCTACGCCCAAGCCTGCCGACCTGGATACGGCCGAGCGGGTTTCCAAATACATCCTCGAGAATCTGGATACCGCGTTTGCAGTCTCGAACCGGCCTGCCGACGTCAAAGAAGCCGATTGGACCACCTACAAACCGGCCATGAAGAATGCCGCCCAGGCCACGCTCGCCTGGGTCTACGTGCAGCGCAAGGATCATCCCAAGGCGGAGATCGAACTGACCACTTATCTGCACATGGATCCGACGCAGGCAGCCACGTCATTGTCGCTAGGCGGCGAGCTATTGGCGCAGAACAAGGAGCATCCCGAGAAGCTGGCGCCCGGCCTGTACCAGTTCGCCCGGGCAGCGGCCTATGAGGGCCAGAACAGCCTGCCGGCGGCGTCGCGCAAGCAGGCCCAGGATTACCTGACGAAGACTTACACGGCGTACCACGGCTCGAATGAGGGCTTAGACAAGCTGCTGGCCATGGCTAAAAACAGCGCGTTCCCGCCCGAGGGCTTCAGCATCGAAAGCATCCAACAGATCTCGGCCAAACAGGCGGCCGCCCGGGAGGATTTCTTCAAGGCTCATCCCGACCTGGGACTCTGGCAGAGCGCCGTCAAGGAACCCCTGACGAAGGACGGCGGTGACGCATTTTTCGAGATGAACATGAAGGGCGCGCTTCTGCCCGGAGGGGCCAACGGCGTCCAGAAGTTCAAAGGCAAGATCGTCTCGATGACGCCGGAAACCAAGCCCAAGCAGATTGTGCTGGCGCTGGAGCAGCCCAACGTTCCGGACGTCACCCTGGAGTTGTCTGAGGCTTTACCGGGCAAGATGGAGCCAGGCGAGGAGCTCATGTTTGAAGGTGTCGCGAAAGCCTATACCAGGCAGCCATTCATGGTCGTCTTTGAGACCGAGCCGGACCAGGTGGTAGGCTGGACGGGCAAGAACCCGCCCAAGGCTTCCGTAAGCAAGGCGACCGGCAAGGGCAAAGCCAAAGCCAGAACAAAGTAGCGGGGTTGCCTCGGGGTTGCCTAAGGACGCTGGCTTCAGATATACTCCGCAGAGTACCGCGCGGAACATTTACTTAACTCAAAATCGCGCTGGAGGGTGGCTGTGACACTGAACTATCGCACACTGACGACGATCACGGCAGTTGGGCTGGGACTGGCTCTCGGCTGGGCTCTGGGGATGCAGCC
>DATIRX010000075.1:0-3112 GCA_035469225.1 Bryobacteraceae bacterium | reverse complement strand
AGGACTACGGCGATCAAGGCGAGTCCGGCTCCGATGTAGCCGGTGCCCATCAGCTCGTGAGGAATCACCAGAAGATCCTTGCCGCCGACCGCGAATCGTACGCCGGAGTTCACGGCGCCCTGCCACGCGGAATGGATTTTCAGGAACCAGGGGAGGAAGGCCAGAGAGGCTAATGCCACGGCCGTTCCCGCCAGCAGGATCGTCTGAGGCTTTCGTCTCGCGAACACCAGCCACAGCAGGTGCGCAAGCGGAACAAAGATGCTGTAGGGCTGCGTATACAGACCGGCCGCGACCAGCGCGACGTATCCGGCCGCCTTCCCGACCGAAGGCCGGCGCACCAGCGACAAAAAAACAACCGACGCGAATACACTCCAGCAGGCGGCTTGCGCGTAGGGGCGGGCCTCCAGCGCGAAACGCAGAGTCATGGGCGAGACAGCATACGCGACCGCCGCGAGCATCGGCCATTTCAGACCTGTTTGGCGACCGAGTATAAAGACGCCGGCGCAGGTGAGCACGGTGAACAGAACCGAAGGAAACCGAACCGCGGCGACGGAGTAGCCGAATACGCGGATCATTCCGAAATCCAGAAGATACCCGAGGGGAACTCCGCCGGCATTGCCGGGGACAAAGGCCAGCACGCCGTTCACATCGGAGGCGGCGCGGACACCGGTGAGGTCGATGATCTCGTCGACCCACAGTGGTTTCGACGAAATGAGCAAAACGAGAATGAGCGCGTACAAGCCCAGGAAGATCGGCAGAGCCTTGCGCATCCGAGTTTACTTGGCGTCGCGCCAGTTGTCGCCGACGCCGACGTCCACCACCATGGGAACGTCCAGCTTGCGCACGTTCTCCATTTCGGCCTTCACCATAGCGCGGATTTCGGCGACTTCCTCGGGCGGAGCTTCAAAGACCAGCTCGTCGTGGACCTGCAACAGCATGCGCGTCTGCCTGCCGCGCAGTTTTTCCGCGATCCGGATCATGGCCAGCTTTATGATATCCGCCGCGGTGCCTTGCAAGGGCGTATTTACCGCCGTGCGTTCGGCGAAATTGCGGGCGGAGACATTGCGGCTGTTCATGTCGGGGATCGGCCGGCGCCGGCCGAACATGGTGAGAACAACGCCGGTGCGGCGGACTTCGGCGATGGTGGCATCGATGAAACGCCGAACGCCTGCATAACGCTCGAAGTATGCCCGAATGTACAACTCGGCTTCTTTGCGATCGATGCCCAGCTGTTTCGACAAGCCGAAGGGCGTCTGGCCGTAGACAATCCCGAAGTTCACGGCTTTGGCGGCGCGCCGCTGGTCGGGCGTGATCATCAGCGGCGGGATTCCCATGACTTCGGCGGCCGTGCGCGTGTGTATGTCCTCGCCGTTGCGGAAGGCCTCCATCAGCACCGGGTCGCGGGACATGTGGGCCAGCAGGCGCAGCTCGATCTGCGAGTAATCTGCCACGATCAGCTTCCAGCCGGGTTCGGGAACGAAGGCCGCGCGAATCTCGCGACCCAGTTCCGTACGGATCGGAATGTTCTGGAGGTTCGGATTCGACGACGACAGGCGCCCGGTGGCGGCTCCGGCCTGATTGAACGTCGTATGGACGCGACCTGTAGACGGGTCGATCAAGATGGGCAGCGCGTCGGCATAAGTGCCCTTGAGTTTGGAGAGCTGGCGATGCTCCAGCACTTTCCCCGCGATGGGGTGATCGCCGGCCAGATCCTCCAGCACGTCGGCCGCGGTGGAGACCACTTTCCCCTTGCCCATCCGGACGGGGGCGGGCAGATTCATGTCCTCAAACAGAACTTTACCTAATTGCTGTGGTGAACTGATATTAAAGGTCTTACCGGCGATGGCGAAGATCTCTCCGGAGAGCCGCGCGATTTCCTCTTCCATGCGAGCGCTCATGTGCTGGAGCTGCTGGGGATCGATGCGAACCCCGATCTCCTCCATGCGGGCCAGCACGCGGATCAAGGGAAGGTCGATGGTTTCATAGACCTCGGCCAGGTTCTGAGACTCGACCTGCGGGCGAAGCCGTTGATAGAGGGACAAGGTCGCGTCGGCCTGCGCGGCGGGGTCGGAATCGAGCGGACGCTCCAGGTATTGCTCGGAAAGCTTGGCCAGGTCCGCGGAGCCGGTATCGGCCGCCAGCAGGAACGCATACAGCATCACATCGTGGCGGAGATGGGGAGCATCGCCGAAGCGGCGAATGAGGGATTTGACGTCATGGCCGACGGTTACACGTTCGGGGATTTTGTCCAACGCCAGAGAACGGGCCACGCCGGGCTGGGCGGAGAATCCCAGTACCGACTGTTCCATGACCTCGCCGGCGGCGACGGCCAGAGGCGCATCGGCGGGCAGCGTCTTGAGCCACGCGTCCAGTTCTGCCGGCGAGCCGAGCTGCTGATAATCGTGCTGCCGGGAAATGGCCGTAGCGGGCGCCAGATCGCGCAGAAGGCTTGAAAACTCGAGCGTGCGATACAGCTCGCGCAGAGCGTCGGCATCCACTTCGCGCATGACCAGGGATTCCAGGCTCACTTCGATGGGAACATCGGTGTGGATGGTCGCGAGCTTCTTGCTGAGCAGAATCTGATCGCGATGGTTTTGCAGGCTTTCGCGATAGGTCTTGCGCTCGACCTCGGCCGCGTGCTCCAGGGCGTTTTCCACCGAGCCGAACCGGGCGATCAAATCGCGAGCGCCTTTGTCGCCTATGCCGGGTGCGCCGGGACTGTTATCCACGGAATCGCCTTTGAGGGCCAGCAGATCAGCCACCTGGTCGGGACGCACACCCATATATTTCTCGGTTTCCGCGGCGTCATAACACAGGTCATCCTTCATGGGATTGATCATGCATACGTGGTCGTTCACCAGCTGCAGCATGTCTTTGTCGCTCGAAATGATGACCACATCCAGGTTCTGCTGCACCCCGCGGCGGGCCAGAGTGCCGATGACGTCGTCGGCTTCGAAGTTGGGATATTCGAGCACGGGGATGCGCATGGCCTCCAGGATTTTTCGAATCCAGGGAATCTGCTCCAGGAGATCGGGAGGCGTTTCCGTGCGGGTAGCCTTGTAGGCCTCGAAGGCCTCATCGCGGAACGTGGGACCCTGGCTTTCGAAAATGG
>DATIRX010000074.1:0-5864 GCA_035469225.1 Bryobacteraceae bacterium | reverse complement strand
GACATCGCGGAATGTGCGTTCCGCACCATCGAATTTCGGGACGGCCAGGTGGTTCAGGACGCAGCCGTACCCATCCACCGGATCGCCTCGATGGACCTGGCGGGACTGCCGCCGCCGGTGACTCCCGCCGCCATTGCCCGGCACGTCTGATCTGGAGTCTTGCCATGACGAGCCCCATGATTTTCCGAATCGCCTTCGATGCTCTGGAGGGAAACAAAACCCGGACGGCGCTGACCATGCTCGGTGTGATCATCGGCGTCGCGGCAGTGATCACCATGATCGCACTCGGACGCGGGGCGCAATCCGCGATCGAAGCCCAGGTGCGCTCCACCGGGACCAATATGATCGTGGTCAATGCCGGGAACGTCACCACGGGAGGGGTGCGCCAAGGCCAGGGTGCTGCCTCGACCCTTGTTCCGGAGGATGCCGATGCGATCCGCCAGCTCCCCGGCGTGCAGTTCGCCACCGCCGGCGTCAACATGCGCCTGCAGGTGGTCGCTGCCAGCCAGAACTGGCTGACCCGCATCGAGGGCGCCGACGTGGACTTTCCGGCGATCCGCGCGTGGCCCTTGCGCTACGGAAGCTTCTTCACCAGCCCGGACGTCCGCGGCCTGGGTAATGTTGCCGTCCTGGGTTCGGTCGTGAGCGAGAACCTGTTCGGCTTGGATACGGACCCCACGGGCCAGATTATCCGGCTCAAGAATCAGCCCTTTCGCGTCCTGGGTGTCCTTTCCAGTAAAGGTGTCGCCGCGATGGGACAGGATCCCGATGACACCATCGTCGTGCCCTACACCACTGCGCAGAAGAAACTGCTGGGCATCTCCTACATTCAGAGCGTTACGGTTTCGGCCGCATCCGCGACCGGCGTAGCACAGGTGGCCCAGGAGATAGCCGATTTACTGCGGGTGCGGCATCGCCTCGCCGTCGGCGAGCCTGACGACTTTATGGTGCGCACGCTCGAGGAAATGGCCAGCCTCAGGACCGAGTCGACCAAGACCATGACGATGTTGCTCGCCGGCATTGCTGCCGTGTCGCTGCTCGTCGGCGGCATCGGCATCATGAACATCATGCTGGTGTCGGTCGCCGAGCGCACACGAGAGATCGGCCTCCGCATGGCAGTCGGAGCCAAGGGCCGGGATGTGCTTCTCCAGTTTCTGGTCGAGGCGGCTACCATCAGCCTGATTGGCGGTGTGCTGGGGATCGCGCTGGGGTTCGGTCTTTCGCGGGCGTTTACCAGCCTGCTGGGCTGGCCCACGACCTTCGCGCCGGAAGCCGTCGCGCTTGCCTTTGGGTTCTCGGCGTTTGTGGGGATCTTCTTCGGGTTTTATCCCGCCCGGCGCGCGGCCAATCTCGATCCGATTGAGGCGCTGCGATATGAGTGACGATCGCATCTCCGTCCCCCGGCCGTCTATTAGCGCCTCCGCGATAGTAGTACATCCCCCAGGCACCCTGAGGGTAGGCGCAGTGACTATGTCCTGCCGCCGCGTCGTTATGGTCCCCCAAATGCTCGGATACCAGCGTGGAACCAGTTGGCGCGAGACGTTACAGTACGGTGAAAATCGCACCAGCGGTCACGGAAGTGAACGCAGCAAAGGAGAAAGTGCAAATGACGAAATTTAGTGTAATACCCACAATGTTTTGCCTTGCGCTAATTGGCGCAACATTCTCGCCCAGCGCAAAGGCGGACGACTATGACAAGAAAACGACCCTAACGTTCAGCCAACCCATCGAGATCCCTCCAGTCCATATTCAGGGATACCGTGTGTTGCCCGCCGGAACGTATGTATTTAAGCTGGTAAACTCCAGCTCCAACCGGCACATCGTCCAGATCTTCAACGAAGACCAAAACAGGATCTTTGCCACCATTCTGGCCATCCCGAACTATCGCCTGCAGCCTAAAGACAAGACCGTAGTCACCTTTAACGAGTCAGTGCAAGGCAACCCGCAAGCGATCCGGGCATGGTTCTATCCTGGCGCCACCTGGGGCGAGGAATTCGTGTATCCGAAGGCCAAGGCGGTGGAGCTTGCCAGGGCGACCAATTTACCCGTCCTCCAGATGCCGGCTCCCGCAAGAGAGGAAATCGCCAAGCCCGAAGAAGCGCGGGTGGAACTGGAGAGGGCTCCCGTCACGGCCGTCAGGCCCTCGGGAGAAGAGGTGGAAATCGCTCAGGTAGTGACGCCTCCGCCGCCTGCAGAGGTGGCGCAAGTCGCTGCGGCGGCAGAACCGAAGCTGCCGACAACGGCAAGTCCCTTGCCGCTGATCGCGCTCCTCGGACTGCTGGCATTGGGCGGAGCCTTGACCCTTCGCGTGGTAGAAAAACGCAGCCTGTAAAGGCCTGAGTTTTTTGTAGAGAGTAGAAAGGGGATCATCTTGAAGAGGGAACGATCCTTGGACCGGGAGTACGGCGCAGCGAAAGCGCTCGTGCTCCCGGCCCTTCTTTTTGCTCTGAGCGGGTTTGCCGAACCGCAGGCCGCGCTGCCCGCAAACGGTCGGGAGCAGGACGATCTCCGCTTTTCGGTGGAGCTTGACCTGGTGGTGCTGCAGGCGACGGTGCGCGACCGGGCGGGCCACTCCGTCTCTGGTCTCGGGGAGCACGATTTTCAGGTTTTCCAGGACGGCACTCTTCAGCCTGTCCGTCTGTTCCGGCACGAAGATACTCCTGTCACCATCGGCCTGGTCGTCGACCACAGTGGAAGCATGCGCGAGAAACTCGGCGAGGTGACGGCCGCCGCGCGGACCTTTGTCCGGGCCAGCAATCCCGAGGACGAGATGTTCGTCGTGAACTTCAACGAGGACGTTTCACTGGGCCTGCCCAGCGGCACGCGATTCAGCAATAGCGCCGATGAGCTCGGAAATGCGATTTGGGGCGCGCCTGCGCTGGGCAGGACCGCGCTTTATGACGCCGTCACAGAGGCTCTCCAGGGTTTGCAGAAAGGCGAACGGGACAAGAAAGCGCTGATCGTCATCAGCGACGGCGGCGATAACGCGAGCAAGTCCACTCTGGACCGCGTGCTCAAGATGGCGGAGCAATCCAGCGCCGTCATCTACACGATCGGCGTCTTCAGTGAGGACGATCCTGACCAGAATCCGAGAGTGCTCCGCCGTCTGGCCAACGAAACCGGCGGCGAAGCCTTCTTCCCCTCCAGGCCCAGTGAAACGGTGGAGATCTGTGAACGCATCGCCCGCGACGTTCGGGAACAGTACACCCTCGGATTCTCTTCCATGAGCGGAAAGCCCGGGGCCTACCATTCCATTCGCGTGACTGCCCGATCCAAGGAACGCGGAAAACTGTCCGTTCGTACGCGCGCCGGCTACATCGCCGGCGGAGAATTACAGCCAGGCAAGGGTGCGAAATGAAAGTGGCCGTACCTAAACAGTCGCTGAAAAAACTTCTGCGGTGGTCGCAGCTGGGGCTGTTCGCCTGCGCTGCGGCGCTGCTGGGTTATTGCATATTCGTTCTAGTAGATACTCTTGCGTTCCAGGAGCGTGAGAGCCGCATCCTCGAACGCTTGCTCGAAGACCGGCACGCCGCGGGCGGCGACGCACTGCCCGTTCAGCCGCTCAGTCCGCCCACGATCCCACCGGCTTCCGCCATGAGCGGATTGATCGGCCGCATTGAGATCGCACGACTCGGCCTGTCGGTAATGATCATGGAAGGGGATGACGGGAAAACTCTCCGGCGGGCGGCCGGCCATGTTCCCGGCACAGCGTTGCCGGGGCAGCTCGGCAACGTGGGGATCACCGCGCACCGCGATACCTTTTTCCGGCCGCTGCGAAACATCCGGATGGACGATGTGATTACGCTCACCACCTTGCAAGGCGAGTATCAATATCGCGTGGTGTCTACCAGGATCGTAAGTCCGCAGGACGTGGAAGTTCTCGACTCTTCCGGCGGCGAGGTCTTGACCCTGGTGACCTGCCATCCGTTCTACTTCGTAGGCGCTGCTCCGAACCGGTTTATCGTCCGTGCCGAGAGAGTCAAGGGATGATGTGCGGCTGCTGTGAAATGAACTGGAACAGGATTTGAGGCGCAGCAATCCGGCAGAGTTTCCGGTACAGTAGAACTATGCGCGCTACAAACATTTTCCTGTGGATCTGTTTTATCGTTCCCCTCGCGGCCGTGGGCCGGGACGGCGCCGGCCAGGACATCAAGGACGCCGGTGGCTCTGCCAAGACCGCGGTGGTGAAGACCGGCGCCGCCGCCGGTAAAGTAAGCGTCAAGGGCCTCAAAACAGCCGGCCAGGGCCTGAAATGGAGCGCCCGGAAAATCGCCCTGGGAACTGGCTCCGGCGTCGAGAAGGGCGGAGCGGCGCTGAAATCGGTCGGTAAGTAAGCCGCGCCAGGCCCACCGCCGCCGCGGGACTATTTCTCCCGAAGAGTCTTCTGCTTGCCGCATCCGCCCGCTCCGCGACGCCCGCCTTCCCCCTACCCTGAAATCGAGGAGATCGAGCGCTCGCTCATCAGAGGGCCGATTCAACCGGGCGCGGCATACTAGTCACCGCCGTGCGACGTTTTCGTGTGATGGGAGTCTGCCGGGACAAAATCCGGCCCCTCTCGGCCGCTGAGGGTTCACGTAGTGGCTCGGAAGGCCTTCTCGAATCGATTTCGTGTTAACATTTCCGATCCGATGATTCACCGCTGGCGATCTCACCGGGCAGGTCCGATCCGACCGTGAATAAATACGTTATCGGCGTGATCGTTCTGATCGGCCTGGCGGTCGCGCGAGTCGCCTCAACCTACACGGTGTTGAACGGCACCTACGATGAGCCGCTTCACGTCGCCTGCGGTATGGAGTGGCTTCGGGGGGACGTCTACACCTGTGATATCCAGCATCCTCCGCTGGCCCGCGCGGCGCTGGCCCTGGGACCGTATCTGAAAGGCCTCCGGCTCGCGACCGCGCCCGGCCAGCGGTCCAGAACTTTCTTCGACGAGGGCAACGCGATTCTCTATTCCGGAGGACAGTACTGGTCCAATTTGACGGTGGCGCGTGTGGGTACGCTTCCGTTTCTGGTGCTGCTCTGCGTCGTCACGTTTCTGTGGACGCGCCGGTGGTTCAGCCAGGCCGCCGGATTCTGGGCTGTGCTGCTGCTGGTGTGCGCTTCGCCGATTCTGGGGCACGCCGGACTGGCGACCAATGACGTCGCGTGTGCGGCCGGCGCTGCGCTCGCGCTGTATCAATTCCTGCGCTGGCTGGAAGAGCCGCGAACTGCACGATGCCTGTGGTGGGGTTTCGCGACCGCCTTCGCGGTTCTGTGCAAGTTCTCGAACATCCCGTTCCTGCTGGTGTGTTACGCCGCGGGTCTCATGTTCGCGGCGCGAGGATCTTTCAGGCGCCGGTTGGTACAGATCGGCCTCGCGGCGTCCGTAGTCTTGGTGCTGGCCTGGGTCACCTACCGGTTCCACGTGAATCCGCCGGCGGTATTTTACGGAGTCCAACAGCATCCCGTGATCGAAAGCATGCTGGACAGCCGGCCGCTGCTGCACAGCGTGTGGAAGTCCGTGATGACGACTCCGCTGCCATTGGCCGAGGCCATGATCGGCGTGATGGATCTTATCGTCCACAACGCCGTTGGTCAGGATTCCTATCTGCTGGGCCAGTGGAGTCAATCCGGATGGTGGTACTTCTTCCCGGTCGTCCTGGCCGTCAAAACACCCATCGGGCTGCTATCCCTTGCCGCGGTCGGACTCGCCGGAATTCTCCGCCGGCGGCGGGAGAGACCGTGGCAGCAAATCCTGACGATCGTTTTTCCGTTCGCGATCCTGCTGGTATGCATGCCCTCCCGCATCAATCTCGGCGTGCGCCATATTCTTCCCGTTTATCCGCTGCTGGCGATCATCGGAGGCCACGCAATGACGGCGATGT
>DATIRX010000073.1:0-10089 GCA_035469225.1 Bryobacteraceae bacterium | reverse complement strand
TCCCAGGAATCGCCGATGTCGGAATTGAACGAGATCGCCACCATCAGCCGGCCCTGGTCGTCGCGGAGGCCCAGCCACTGGGGTGTGATTCCGCCGTCGCGAGGCCCGCGCCGCAAGCCCCATTCGCCCAGGATCTGGAAGCGATCATCCAGGTCGTACACGGTATGAAACAGTGCTTCTTCGTTGCTCAGCTCGACGATCTCGCGGTTCGGGAAGATCTTCTTCATGCCGGCTTCGAAGCCGTGCCACTCGTCCGGTCCCCAGAAGTCGTCGGCGTACAAAAAGCCGCCACGCAGCAGGAACTCGCGGATTTTCGCGGCTTGTTCGTCGGTCAGATCCCAATTGCCGGTGAGGCCGGTGTACAGCCAGGGCCAATTGTAGATGTCGTCCACATCGTCCGGATTCACGGGCTGTTCGAGCCCCCGCGCGTGAATGCGGCTCAGGCGCCGAAGCGCGACGATGAAGTGCCGGTCCGCTCGCGGATAATCTTCGGTCCAGCTGGTGCCGCCCGCCCGCCAGTCTCTGCGCCCACGGAATTCGAACCTGGCGTAGGGCAGCGACGGATACATCAGGCGGGCAAACACGAATTCCGCCGGATCCTGGCCGTCGGCCGGGATGGGGATGTCGTCGTAACGCTCCAGGCTTTCAAACAGCCTCCAGGGGCGCTGATACGCGTACAGGCAGCCGGACAGCGCAATGGCGCTTACCGCCAGACACAACGCGCTTTTGAGTCTGCTCACACGCTCACGCCGGCATCAGATCGAAATTCACCCACAGCAGATTCCAGGGACGAATCGTCCAGGATACGAACACGCCGCCCTTTCCAAACGGATCCGCCTTTATCATCTCTTCGACTTCTTCTTTGGTTTGCGCTTCGTAGATTAGCAGCCCGCCGCTGTCGTCGGTGAAAGGCCCGGCCATGGCGGCCTTGCCGTCCTTCCTGAGACCCGCCAGGTATTCGCGATGCGGAGGCCGGAACTCCGCGATCTTACCCTTGTCCGGCGTGTATTCGATGATGGCGGCAAATTTCATAAGGATCGTTTTTATGGTACCGCCATGCCAGTGCGGGAGAATAGAGGGACGTGGTTCATTCTCCCTCAAAATCGGCCCCCTCCAGACCGGCCCCCGCGAAACCGGAAGTGAAGAGTCCCGCCGGCCACTGGCCGCAGCTTCACGCGGCGATCGAGGCCGGCGCCGACGCGGTGTACTTCGGGCTGACGCATTTCACGGCGCGCGCCAAATCCGGATTCACTCTGGCCGAGCTGCCCGAGGCCTTGCGAACCCTGCGCGCGCGCGGCGTAAAGGGCTACGTTACGTTCAACACGCTGATTTTCGATGATGAGCTGCAGGAGGCCGGGCGAGCCCTCGCGGCCATCGCCGAGGCCGGCGCCGATGCGATCCTGGTGCAGGACTGGGCAGCTGTGGCGCTGGCCCGCCGCATCGCCCCGGATCTGGAGATCCACGGCAGCACCCAGATGAGCATCACCAGCGTCGAAGGCGTGCGGCATGCCCAGGAGCTAGGGGTGCGGAGGATGATTCTGGCGCGGGAGCTTTCTCTCGACGAGATCCGCGCGATCCGCCAGCAAACCGACGCCGAGCTGGAGCTGTTCGTCCACGGAGCCCTGTGCGTTTCCTATTCCGGGCAATGTTTTTCTTCGGAAGCCTGGGGCGGCCGCAGCGCCAATCGCGGGCAGTGCGCGCAGGCGTGCCGGCTGCCCTACGAGATGATCGTGGACGGCCGGCCGGAGCCTCTGGGCGACGCGCGCTACCTGCTTTCGCCCGGCGATCTCTACGCGCTCGAACAGATTCCGGAAATCGTGCGCATCGGCATTTCCGCGATCAAGATCGAAGGCCGGTATAAGGACGCCGAATACGTGGCGCTGACCACGCGGGCGTATCGGAAGGCAGTGGACCAGGCCTGGGCCGGCCGGGAACAGCCCGTCGACAGGGCCGTGGAAGCGGAGCTGGAACAGGTTTACTCGCGCGGACTAGGCCCCTACTTTCTCACCGGAACCAATCACCAGGCCGTGGTGAAAGGCCGCGCGCCGCGTCACCGCGGGCTGCGCGTCGGGCAGGTGATCCGCACTTCGGCGACGGGCGTGGTGGTGAAGCCGGATCTCACTGTGCCGCCGATGAAGCCGGGAGACGGGATCGTGTTCGATGCGGCCGATTGGCGCAGTCCTGAGGAGCACGAAGAGGGGGGCAGGATCTACCACGTCGCGCCGTCGGCTGCGGGAATGCTGGAACTGGCGTTCGCCAACGGCGCCGTCAACACCACGCGGATTCGTCCCGGCGATCTGGTGTGGCGCACGCATGATCCGGAGATCGACAAAGCCGCGCGCCCATACACCTCGGCCAACGCAGCGGTGAGCAAGCAGAAGGTGGATGTCCTGGTTACCGCGCGCGCAAATCGTCCGCTTGAAATGCAGTGGCGGCTGACTTCGCGCCCGGAAATCCACGTCCGCGTCAAGTCGGATGAACCTCTCGAAGCCGCGCAGAGCCGCGCGCTCGCCCCCGAGGTTCTGCGGGAACAGCTTGGGCGGTTGGGCAATACGCCGTACGAATTGGGCCACCTGGAACTGGAATCCGACAACTCTTGTTTCGCTCCGAGCTCCCTGCTGAATCACTTGCGCCGGCAGGCGGTCGAGAAACTGGCTCAGCTTCAATCGCGTGTCCGCCCGATTCAGGTAAACGATCCCGCAGCCGCGGTTGCGGAACTCTCCCCTTGGGCCGGGCCTGCGGAGCCGGGACTGCCGCGCGTCCACGTTCTGGTCCGGACCGCGGAACAGTTGGATGCCGCCATCGCCCTCGCGCCCGCGAGTATCACGCTCGATTATCTGGATCTGTACGGCCTGCGGCCTTCGCTCGATCGGGTGAAGGCTGCCGGGATCGAAGCCCGCGTGGCCAGCCCCCGTATTCTCAAGCCGGGCGAACAGCGGATTGCCGATTTCCTTCTGCGCTGCGAGTGCCCGATCCTGGTGCGTTCCGCGGGACTTCTGGAGACTCTACAATCCGCCGGTGTCCGGCTGGATGGCGACTTCAGCCTGAACGCGGCCAATGCGATTTCAGCCGGTATGCTGCTCGATAGCGGACTCGGCCGGCTGGCGCCCACGCACGATTTGAACGCCGCGCAGATCGCCGCGCTGGCGGAGCACATCGATCCCCAGCGTCTGGAAACCGTCGCCTATCACCATTTGCCGGTCTTTCACACCGAACACTGCGTTTTCTGCCGGTTCCTTTCCACCGGCACCAGTTACCAGGATTGCGGGCGGCCCTGCGAAAGCCACCAGGTCGCGCTGCGGGATTCGGGCGGACGCCCGCATCCCGTGATGGCCGACGTCGGCTGCCGCAACACGGTGTTCGGAGCCGAAGCGCAGGAGGCCAGCCTGCATCTGGGCGCCTGGCTCGCGGCGGGCATCCGCCACTTCCGGCTCGAGTTTGTCCACGAAACCCCGCAGCAGGTGACCAGGATCGGCCAGGCGTTTGAGGATTGCCTGGCGGGCCGGGCGACCGCCCAGGAGCTCCACCGGGCGCTGCAGCGGGCGGTTCCTGACGGCGTGACCGAAGGCAGTCTTTTCGTGCCCTCCAGCGCGCTGTTTCCGGTACTGCAATAACTCTGATACAGTCTGGCCATGAAACTTCTGATGCTCTTGTGCCTGCTGGCAGCGGGGCAAGCATACGCGCAAAAAGTGGATATCGAGGCCGACGAGTCCGCGGATTTTTCGAGGTACAGGACGTTCCGCATGGGCGAAGGGCAGCTCAAGTCCAAGTCGCCTTCGCTCAACAGCGACCTGACGCGCAGGAAGATCGACACGGAGATCAGGAAGAGACTGATCGAAAAGGGACTGCGTGAAGCGACGGGCCAGGCCGATCTCAATGTGCAGTTCCGGCTGGGCTCGGCCCGCCGTAATGAGGTGGACGCATTTCCAGCCGGGCGATACGGGCGGGGCACCCGCCGCGTGGTGACTCAGTACACCGAAGGGACGCTCATCATCGACCTGCGCGACACCGGCAGGCGGGAACTGGTCTGGCGCGCCGTGGTTGTGGAAGACAAGAGCGATCCGGCGAAAATCGCGGACCGGCTGGACGAAATGGTGAAGAAGGCGATCGAGAAGTATCCGCCCAAGAAGAAATAACGGTTAGTGATCGTGCCCCGCATCCGGGCCGAACGCCGACCGGTGGTAGGGCGCCGCCGGCGTAGTCATCTTTTGATGCTCAGGTCCGGTGGCCGGGCGCGGACCAGGATATTTGATCAGGTCCCAGCCGGCGAAATTCTTGTTCCCGCCGTAATACGGATCGCCGAACATGCCTTCCAGCGTCAGCCTCCGGGTTCGATCGAAAAACGCGCGGCCGGCAGGCAATCCTTCGGCGGTATTGGTGTCGATGGCCGTCAGGATCCCGTCGCGCTTTTCTGCGGATAGCTCGGCCAGCGGTGCGCCCTGCGTCCGGCGGGCGTACGCGTCAACGGCTTCCAGGCCCGCGAGGAAGGTGTCTTTTTCGCTCCTGAGATATCCCGCCAGCTGGCGATCGATGTAGTTCTGCGCGCCCGCGTCCACCGCTCCGGGACCGTTTTCATCGCGCGGAATCAGACGATCGATGAAGGCTTCGAGGGTGCGAAGCTGGGCCGGTGTAAGCGCGCCTTGCTGCGCGGGCGACGTGAGTGCCGCCACTGGAACGAGCGCAGCACTCGCAATTACGCTTCGGCGGGAAAGATTCTTCATAAAAAACTCCAGGCCGTGCCACCACCCAGATGGCACGGCCCGTGTACGAACCAGCTATTGTTTATACGTCCCGACGTAGGTCCCTTTGGCGCGAACATGCCCCTTCATCGCGGCCATAAGATCGGCGCGCGAGCCGGTGGCCGGCGTATCCAGCTTGGCATCCAGCGCGTAAGCTTCAATGATGTAATGATGCAGCGTGGGCGGGGGCGGGCAGGGACCGAAGAACCCGGGCTGTCCCGCGATGTTATTCAACTGCCGGGTTCCATCGGGAAGTTCCGGAGTGTTGGCGACCTTTTCCGGAAGGCCCGTGGCCGTGCCGGGGATGTTGAAGATGGCCCAGTGCAGAACGTCGTCGCCGTTGATATCCACGTCAGTATCGTGCAGAATCACCGCGAACGCGGCGGTTCCGGCGGGTGCGCCGCTCCAGTCGATCTTGGGGGAAACGGCCATGTTGCCATTGGCGCAGCCGCTCTTGGCCGGCATGGCGGAACCATCGGCGTAATCGGCGACTTTCAGCGTCAGAGGCGCTGGAATTCCGCCCTTGCCTTTGCCGCCGCCCTTGCCGCCTTTGCCACCTTTATCCTGGGCGACGATGACGCCGGCGGCCATCGCGATCACCGCTGCCGCGGCCGTCAAATATTGTATTGCTCGCATTATGTTGGATGTTCTCCTCATCATTAAAACTGTACCCAATTCGGCGTCTTTCCGCAGCTATGGCTAGATTCTTTTGACGGCCGCCCGAGTAATGTCCTTGAGAGCCGGAGTGCCGCACTGTTGCATGGTCAGGCGCAATTCGGCGCGCAGCATGTCTATGACCCGCTCGACGCCTTCCTGGCCGAAGGCGGTTAGCCCGAAGATGTACGGACGTCCGATGCCCACGGCTCGCGCGCCTAACGCCAGGGCCTTATAGATATCGGTTCCGCGCCGGAATCCGCCGTCGACCAGCACCGGCATCTGGCTGCCCACCGCGTCCACGACCTCCGTCAGGCTCTCGATGGTGCTGCGCAGCGTCTCGGTGGCGCGACCCCCATGGTTGGAGACCACCACGGCATCGGCGCCGTGCTCGCGGCATAAGCGGGCGTCCTCGGCCGTGTCGATTCCCTTGATCACCAGTTTCATCTTGGTCAGTTTCCGCAACCGGTCCACATAGGTCCAGTTTGCGGCGGGCGGGTTGATGCCGCCCTCGATACCCTTCAGCATGGCCCGGTCTTTGAGCGACCCGACCCCGTTGGTGTGGCAGGACAGGCAGTTTCGGGTATCGGTCCGGCGCAAACGCTCGGCCGTTTCCGTGTTGCGGCCGGCCAGCAGGTCCACGGTCCAGACCAGCACGGGACAACCGGCGGCTTCCACGCGCCGCACCAGCTTTTCGGTGCCTTCCCAGGAGACCGGCATATACAGCTGATACCAGGGCGGGACGCCGAGCGCCTTGGCCACGTCCTCCACCGATGACGAGGAAACCGTGGAAAGAATCTGCGTTGCCTTCTTGGCCTTGGCGGCGCGGGCGACCGCGACTTCGCCCTCGGCATGGAACATTTTCTGCCCGCCCACCGGACACAGGAAGAGGGGAGCCTCCCAGGGAACGCCGAAGATCTCGGTCCGCAAATCCGGCTTCGAAACGTCCACCAGGCGGCGCGCGCGGAGTTGGAAGTGCTGGAAGCCCTCGCGATTGAGTTTCAGCGTGGCATCGTCATCCACGCCGCTGAACAGGTAGCCCAGGTGCGCCGGCGGAAGCACGCTGCGCGTCAGAGCCTCGAAATCGGCGACGCTCAGGGCGTCGGCGGCGCGAGACAGGGCCGGAGAACTTTGCTGCGCCCAGGCCTGTGCCGCCAGGGGGCTGGCCGCCAGAAGACGCAGGAAGTCGCGGCGATTTGCAGGAAACGACAAAGGCATCGCCGCCGATTCTATCACGGCGCGCGCTATTCGGCTTCGGCCGCCAGATCCTCGCTTACCGACCCTGGACGCGAACCGGATATCGCCATCACATTCCTCATCAGCACGCGCCAGGCCAGCAGCAGCGAGGTGACGCACAGGGCCGTGCCCCCCAGCAACAATGCAATCACGACGATGTCCCACAGCGGCCGGTGATTGTACAGCCAGGGAAAATCCAGCGAATGCAGACCGTGATACAGCCAGCGGCGGACCCAGTTTCGCGAGCTGTAATTGCCGGCCACGCGCGCGGTTTTCGGATCGATGTAGTAGCGCGTCTGGTTTTCATCGTTCATCCGCGCGTAGATAACCGGAAGGGGCCGGCGGCGGGTGCGATCCAGATAGTAGGCGTCGTACTGCTCCATCCACTGCAGATCGGCCAGGCTCGGGCCCGCCGCGTGCCGGACAATCTCCATGATCTTCTGGCGATCGAACTCCGCCTGGGGAGGGCCGTTCATGGGGATAATACGGGTGGCGCCCGTGGCATCGGAGGCCAGGTAGACCGGATCGCCGGCAAACGCGGTGAACTCCAGTTCCTTCACCTGGAAGTCCGCCCCCAGCGCGGCGATGGCGTCGCGGGGGCTCTTCACCGAATAGGCCGCCAGCGGCATCGGATCCTCCCCGCGGAAGGCGGAGGCGAGATTGTCGCTAGTTCGTGCGGCCGGCCGGTTGCCAGCCAACCGCTCCACAAAATCGAAAGGACCCATGGAGAGCAGGCCGCTGAAAGCCCAGGTGGCCGTAACCACTCCGAAGACCAGTCCGATGATCATGTGCCAGCGCTTCCAGCCCCGGTAGGGAATGCTGGTGGGAACTCCCGCGTGGCGGTACCGCCGGGAGGGAGAAAGCATCCAGATCGCGACCGCGATGCCCAGCAGCGCCGCCACTGTGCCGATACCCGAAGCCCACACCACGAACTGGAACCACTCCGGCGGGTGCTTGCGCAGGGGAGTGAAGTACATCCAATGCGGAATCGCTCCCAGGTACGCCCAGAAGCGCGATTCGGTGGTCGTATACTGCTTCACCTCGGCGTCGCGAGCCGAGATATACACCTGTTGCCCGTCGGCGAAGGAATACTTAAACAGCGGGCGAAGGTTGCCAAGCTGGCTCCCGACCGTCCACTGGTCCACTTCGTCGACGGACTGTCTGGTGGCCGTCGTAACCGGCTGCCCGGTCCAGGCGGCGGCCACACGGTCGAGCATCGAATCGCTGATGTCGGCCTGCACCGTACCATCGTCGGCGTAGACCATCGCGTTTCCGCGTCCGCCAAAGCGGTAAACCGGACGGCCGTCGAAACTGTCCAGCCGAACCTGCCCCGCGGGCTGATCGCGACCCAGGGCCGCATAGGCCTCCTGAGGCGAAAATCTGATTTGCGCTGGATCCAGCGTGGGCGCGCGCAGGGCCCGGTCCTCCGCGCCTACGTCCGGAAAGCTCCAGTACATCATTACGATGCCGGAGGCGAACCACAGCAGGAAGATCAGGGACAGAGCCACACCCATCCAGCGATGGAGGAAAATGAGCGATCGCTTGAGCAGGATGCTAGGCCGCGGCACTGGGCTGATCTTATTAGAACCGATTCGCGCGGCGTCGCGGCGGCATCGAAAAACAAGTGCCCAAAAACAAGCTCGCCGCTCCCGATCACCCGGGAGCGGCGAGATGTCAGCGGATACTCTAGATGACTTTAGAACTGGATTCTAGCGACGAACTGGCCCGTACGCGGCTGGCTGCCCAAGCCGCCCAGCGTGTTGACGAAGCCGAACCCACTCGACAGAGCGCCGAGTTGGCCATTCGGGAACGGATTCGTGCTAAACGTCAGGGCCTGCGGGTTGCTAATCGCAGTCGAGAACGGCGGCCCAGCGGGCGCGTTGTAGAACGTCCGGTTGAAGATGTTCTGGAATTCGAACCGGACTTGCAGTGTGACTCTGTTTTCCCTGGAGAGCGGGAAGATGCGGCCGAAGCTCATCGATTCCTGGGGTTGGCGCTGCCAGCGGTAGCCTTCCTGAAACGCGGCCGTGTTCCCAAACTGGCCGGGGCCGACGTCGGTCCAAGCGGCCGGATTCAGGGTAAGCTGCTTGGTGGGATCGAAGCAGTGGCAGTTAGGATCCTGCAAGAACAGCGATTGGCCTGGAACCAGGTTCTGGTAGGTTGTACCCCCGCCCCAAAGCGCAGGATTGTTGGAGGGTCCGCGCGCCAACTGGTTCAGGAAGTTGTTGTTGGACTTGGCAACCGGGAGCAACTGGCCGCTCTGGTATCGCAGTACCGCGCCCACCGTCCAGTCCCTGGCGAGCCAGGAAACCGCGTGCATCGCCGTGCTGCCAGCCGCGATCCGGGGAGTCTGGTAGTTGAGGGAAATGATGCTGACCAGCGGCCGTTCAAAGGCCGAGATCTGCTTGTTCTGCGCGTAATTGTAAACGTCGTTGATCGGCGGGGCGTTGGGCGTCAGATACCCGGTATCGGAATTCACGCCCAGACCGAATTCCCTGGAATACGTGAACGCGTATTCGAAATTGAGTCCGTGGGAGTAGCGCTTGGTGAACTTCAGCTGGAGTGCGTCATACCACGTGGCACCCAGAGGCGGGCCCAGAAACGGCGGGACGCCATAGAACTGCGGATAGGGCCGCAGAGCCTGCTGTAGGAGTTGGGACGCCGGAAAACCGGGATAGACGGCTGGAACGGTCTTGAACCCGGTAGATCCGGTCACAACCTGCAAGTTGGGAAAGCGCTGTTGCACCAGGGGCGAACTGATCGGCGTGACGAGCAGCTGCAAATCGCTCGGATTAGTCGGGTCCAGGCCCGCGGCTTTGACGTCGGAGAGCTGCAGGCTGTTGTAAGCATACGTGGACAGCGTCGGTGCGGTCCACCACACGCCGCGGTTGCCTACGTAGCTCACATCCAACACCATTCCGCGTGCCACTTCGCGTTGGACGCCGATGCTCCATTGAGCGATGCGCGGCAGCCGTCCGGCGTTGCGGTCGATGGAAATAAACGGTGAAAGCGGGGGAGTGTAACCCGGCGCCGTCGTGAACGGGAAGTGCGGCGAAAAATCGGGGTAGACCAGCGGCGCGTTGCCAAACCGGTTGCCCGGCGCGTAAGGATTGCCATCCTTGAGCAGACCGGCCGGAAGCCCCGCCACGGGCTGGTCGACGAAATTGAAGAAGTCCGGGACGCTGTACGTCAGAAACGCGTTGTTCGGCGAGGTGCCGTAGGAGATACCGCCGCCCACGCGCACAACCGTCTTGTCGTTCAGCTTGTAAGCGATGCCGATGCGGGGTCCGAACGCAAAGGGGTAATTGCCGTTGAAGTTGCATTTACAGTTTCCGCCGTAGATGACGGCGCCATTACGGCCTCCAGCGGCGGGGTTGGGCACATTGAACGCAGCCGACTGCATTCGCCCGTACTGTTCGTTCAAGAGCGTCGCGTAGTCCCAGCGGAGGCCGAAGTCGAC
>DATIRX010000072.1:0-6406 GCA_035469225.1 Bryobacteraceae bacterium | reverse complement strand
CATCCGCCTGGCCCTGTTGAACACTCTGAACTGGACGCCACGCTGGTTTCACACTTCGGGACCGCTATCCTGCAAAGACCTGAGTGCCATCTATAGCTGCATTTTTTGGGAGGGTGTCCTCAGCCCCGAGCTGCGCGAAGTCCCTTCCCTTGCGCCGCTTCACAAGTCCACCGGCCGCCAACGAACGCGCGCTTTGCATCGGGGTACGCTCGGGAAGTTCATTCGCGGGGCCGCAGAACTATTCTCCAAGTACGGCTACGAATCCACGAGTACCCGCGACCTTGCCACCCTGCTCGGAATGGAAAGAGCCACGTTGTACTACCACGTAAAGGGCAAGCAGGATCTGCTCTACGCTATCTGCAAGTCCTCCATCGAACAATTGGCCGACGACGTCCGCGAAGCCACGGAAGGCATTTCCGATCCCCTGACGCAGCTTCAGGTCGGGATACAGACGCACATGGTGAGCTTGCTGCGCGACCAGACGCAACATGCGACGGCCCTGGCCGAGGCACGTGCCCTTTCTCCCGAACGGTTAGCGGAAATCGTGAGCATGCGAAAGGCGTACCAGACGAGCGCGCGATCGGTCCTCGAAGCCGGACAACGGGCCGGGTACATCCGGAAGGACATTCCGGTGAAATACCTCGGCATGATGCTGGAAGGACTGCTGGATCGCACGGTAGTCTGGTTCAAGCGGAATGGCGAACTCAGCCCATCGGAGCTGGGTGCGATTCTGTGCCGCGTGTTCCTCGAGGGTGCCCAGCATCGATCCGCGCCATCGCAGCAGCGAAAATAAAGGTTGCGAGGAGGGCGCGACCTTTTTGCGGACTGTGTGCGACAGATTAGCGCGCCATGCAGACGGCCCCTGGCTCTGTTCGTACTCTCATGGAGTTCCGCAGTTCGGGCGCAATCCGCGGATACCGGCACCGCACTCAGCTGCCCGCGATCACCTGCTGCCGGCCGCCTGCGTTAATTGCCCAGCGTGAGCGCTACTAGCTCCGCACCCTCCGTGCGATTGGTCGTCGCAATCACGATGTACTGCTTGCCCTTCCACAGGTAAGTCATAGGCGTGCCCGACGTAACGCCGTTCAGCTTCAGTTCGTGCAGTATCTTGCCGGTCTTCTTGTCGATCGCCCGGAACGCCGGACCACCGCCATTCGGAGCGCCGTTCAACAGGCCCGAACCTTCGCCGGCGAACAGCAGCGTCTTGGTGATCAACAGCATCGCCGGCGCCGGATTCCCCGCTTCGCTCAAATCGATCCCCTTCACCGCCGGGTTATTGCGATACACATCCGGCGCGGGACCGTTGCCCTTCTGCCACAGAAACTCGCCCTTGTTCATGTCGATCGCGGTGATCCGTCCCCACGGCGGACGTACCAGCGGCAGGCCCAGCGGAAGCTCCGGACGCCCACCCGCGCGCCCGCCGATATACCGCATGTCTGACCGGTTGCCGGCTGGTTGCATCGCCAATACCCATGGGTCCGTCACCGAACCGACGTACAGTACGCCGGTCTCCGGATCCACTGCCGCGCCCTCCCAATCGGCGCCGCCGTTCACCGAAGGCAACATCAACACGCCCGTCTTTCCGCCCGTGTCCTGCACCATTGGCGGTGTGAACAGCGGACCCAGCCGGTAGCGCGATGCAATCTTCTCCGACTCGGCCTTTAACGCCGGCGTCAGGTCGTTCAAGATATCGAGCGAGGTCCCCTGTGTTTCGAACGCCGGAGGCTTCGACGGGAACGGCTGGGTCGCCGACGTCTTTTCGCTCGGAATATCCGACTGCGGGACCGCGCGTTCCCCAATCGGCCACACCGGCTGACCTGTCACGCGATCGAACGTATAGACGAAGCCCTGCTTGGTTACCTGCGCGACGGCCTTGATCTTCTTGCCATCGACGGTGATGTCCAGCAGATTCGGCGCGGCAGGAAGATCCCAATCCCACAGCCCGTGATGAATGAACTGGAAGTGCCAAATGCGCTGGCCCGTCTTGGCATCCAGACACACCAGGCTTTCGCCGAACAACCCATCGCCCGGCCGTTCGCCGCCATAGAAGTCGCCCGTGGGCGATTCCACGGGCAGGTACACGTAGCCGAGTTCCTCATCGGCGCTCATCGGCGCCCAAACACCCGTGTTGCCGGTGTACTCCCACGACCGGTCCTTCCACGTCTCGTTGCCGAACTCGCCCGCGCGCGGAATCGTGTGGAACGTCCACAGGCGCTTGCCCGTGCGCACATCGTAGCCGCGAATATCGGCCGGAACATTCGTCTTCGAGGTTGGCGACGTGCCATTCTTGAGCGCCGCACCTACGATGATCACGTCTTTGACGATGATGGGAGGCGACGTTGCTCCAATCTCGCCCGGTTTTACGCGCTCCAGCCCGTCGTACAGATCGACGATTCCTTTCGCGCCGAATGACGGCACGGGCACGCCAGTCTTCGCATCGAGAGCCACCAGGTGGTAACCCGCGGTGACCGCGTAAATGCGCTCGGAGTCGTTCGAATCGGCGCTCGAATCCTTCCAGTACGTGACCCCGCGATTGTACGGCCGCGGAAACAAACTCGCGCGATCGCCCTCTTCCAGCCGGTACATCCACAACGTCTCGCCCGTCTCCGCATCCGCTGCGATCACTGCGCGTCGTTGCCCCGCCGTGAAGTACAGCCGGCCGCCGATCATCAACGGCGTCGTCTCCATGTTGCCCTCGTTGCGCGGCCCAAAGTTGTTCGACTTCCAGCGCCAGGCGATGCGCAACTTGCTCACGTTATCCGCGTTGATCTGATCGAGCGGTGAATACTTCGTGCTGAACGAATCCGCCGCGTAGCTGCGCCACTCCGCGCCCGCAGGCAATGCGGCGTTGCGGGATTGCGCGGCTGTGTAGGTCACCACCCCGCATCCCAGCAGCAACCCTCCCGCGACCACAGTTCGTCTCATTATTTGTTTCATGGCTAGTCCCGCCATTATATGAATCCGCCCTAGGCTTCCGCCAGTTGCCAGCCGCGCGGCGCGGCTCTATTTGCCGACCATAGTTTCGCGTTTTGTTCGTGCTTCGCACCATGCGAGATGACCTCGCAGGGTCCCAAACGAGTTCCCACAGAGCGCCATAGCGTTGAACGATTCTGCTGCAAACGAAATCCACGCCCGAAAAAGGCTGCGGGCTAGCGGAAATGCACGGAGTGTTCCCAAAAATACGCGTCAGCGCTTCCGCCGCGCGTCTTCTAGCACGCTCTTGTCTATCAACGTGGCCAATTGGACACGTGTCCGGGGCGTGCGGTTGCGCTCCTTGGCCACCCACTGTTCTTCTTCCACCAAAACATCCAGCAAATCCTTCACTATGCCGCCCGCGTAGCGAATTTCAGGCAGCGCCGGTCGAATCAGCTCGACCGGAAGGCTCAGCTTCGAAGCAATCAGCGGCAACGACGGCTCCGGATTTTCGCGCCACGTCTTCGACGTCGCCATCAACGTCCGCACCAGTTCCACCACCGCCCGGCGCTTAGCCGGATCGGCCAATACCTTTGCCGACGTGTTCAAGTTGAACAGTTCCCGGTACACGCGCTTGTCCTGCAGCACCACGGCATCGTTGCCCAGGAGCTGCCGCGCGCGTTCGGGCTCGGGCTCAAACGCCACCATCGCGTCCAAGCGGCCGTCCGCCAGCGCTTGCACCGTTTGGTTGCCGGGAATGGTAACCACCGTAATGTCCGCCTCGGTCAGCTTTGCGGTGGCCAGCATTTTCACCAGGTAGTAGTGCGCCGACGTGTTCCGCGGTACAGTCACGCGCTTGCCTTTCAAGTCCGCCACCGTGCGAATGCCCGCCGAGCGCTTGCCAACAATGCGGTAAAAGCTTTCCGCTACCGTGAAAATCACACGCAGATCCGGATTGTCCACTGATTGCCGCAGCAACTGTGTCTCGGCGTTGGTCGCCACGTCCACTTGGCCCGAAACAATCAAGGGAATACCGCCGACAGCCATCGTGATGGGCCCCGGATAGGTGCCATTGGTCGCAATCAGCAGAGGCGATAACTCGATAAAGAGCGCACCGGACGCCCTCAACGGTACCAAATCGGACGCTGACGTCTGGGCCAAGAGCGGTAGGACCAAAAGCGTCCAAGTAAGAAGCGGCAGGGTAACAAGCCGGGAACGGTAGCGGCGCATCACAGTAGTCATTGTATCCGCCTGATCTTCGCTGCGCGCCGTGTGCGCGATGCCGATACATGACCTTGTTGTCTGCAAAAGGATAAGAGTTAAGGGATGATAGTAAGAATGAAGCTCCTCACATCCACCTGGATTCGCCGAACCGCGGCTATCAATGTATGCGCCATCGGCGTTGCTATGTTCGCGGCCGTCAAAATTGTCGAAATCTCCATCAACCAACCCAAGGACCTTTTCCCCGAAAGCATCACGTCGCTGAAGGACGGCACGATCATCCTTGGCAGCGTCCCCGGCGGTATCTACAAGATTAAACCCGGCGAGACAGAAGCGAAGCCGTTCATCGCACGGGAAGGCAACGGATTCACCACGGTGCTCGGTGTGTTCGCCGATGAGAAGGCGCGCACGCTGTGGGTCTGCAACACGGGCCCGGGAGTTCTGAAGGCGTTCGATCTGGGAACCGGCAAGGCGAAAGGTTCCTACCCCATGCCGACAGGCGCGGTGTGCAACGACATCGCGGTCGCGGGTGACGGCACAGCCTATGCCACCGACACGGCCGGCGCTAAGATCTTCATGTTGAAGAAAGGAGCCGCGGCACTGGAGCAAGCTGCGGCCGATCCGCTATTGGCGGGTGTGGATGGTATCGCATTCGGCGACAAGAACACGTTGTACGTGAACAGCGTGACGGCAAACAAACTGATCAAGCTCGATCTCGGCCCGGATGGAAAATCGACCAAAGTAACCGACCTGAAGCTGTCGGGTCCCTTGGGCGCTCCTGACGGTCTGCGTTCCATCGGAAAGAATAAGTTCCTGCAGGCCGAGAATGGCAACGCCGCTCGCGCGGGTGGCCGGTTGGCCCTGGTCACAATGGACCCTAAGACCAATCTGGCGACCATCACGACGCTGAAGGAAGGGATGCAGGCAACACCTGCCACCACGGCAACCAAGGGCATGGCGTGGGTGGTGGAAGGGAAGCAGGATTATCGCAACGGAAAGAACAAGGGGCAGGATCCGTTGCCGTTTAAGCTGTACGCGGTGAAGTTGCCGTAGGGCACGTGCACCGGGCGCTCAGCAGCGGAGATTTAGCGCCAGTGGAGGGCGGGGGCGACGGTGGTCAGAATTGCCTCCAGGACATGAACATTGTAGGCAACGCCCAGTTGGTTCGGGACGGTTAGCAATAGCGTGTCTGCGGCCGCGATCGCCTCGTCTTTCCTAAGCTGTTCGATCAGGACATCCGGTTCCGCTGCGTAGCCGCGGCCGAAAATCGCGGAGGTTTGGTCGATAATGCCGATCTGGTCCTGTTCCTGAACTCCTCGTCCGAAATAGGCGCGATCGCGATCGTCGATCAAGGCAAAGATACTACGGCTGACGGAAATGCGCGGAGTGCGGGCGTGGCCTGCCTCCTTCCAGGCCGCACGAAAGGCGCGAATCTGCGCGGCTTGTTGGATGTGGAATGGCTCACCGGTCTCGTCAAATTTGAGCGTCGAGGATTGCAAATTCATTCCGAGCTTGGCGGCCCAAGCGGCTGTGGCATTAGACGCCGCACCCCACCAGATACGATCGCGCAATCCTTCGGCATGCGGCTCAAGACGCAGCAGCCCTGGTGGATTGGGAAACATCGGACGTGGGTTCGGCTGAGCGAAGCCCTTGCCGCCCAGTAGCTCGAGAAATTCTTCGGCGTGCCGCCGGCCCATGCCGGCATCGTCCTCGCCTTCAACTGGGCGGTGGCCAAAATAGCGCCACCCATCGATTACCTGCTCGGGAGAACCGCGGCTGATTCCCAACTGCAGGCGCCCGCCAGCGATGAGATCAGCAGCGCCGGCATCCTCCGCCATATAGTGAGGATTCTCATACCGCATGTCGATCACCGCGGTGCCGATTTCAATGTTTCGCGTCTTAGCACCGATCGCGGCAAGAAGCGGGAACGGTGAAGCCAGTTGCCGCGCAAAGTGATGAACTCGAAAGTACGCTCCGTCTATTCCCAGGCGCTCGGCCTCCACGGCGAGGTCAATGGACTGCAGAAGCGCATCAGCCGCCGATTGCGTTCGTGACTGCGGAGTCGGTGTCCAATGGCCGAATGAGAGAAAGCCAATTTTCTTCATGCAAGATAAGTCTACGGCACGCGGTACCGAAGTCGGCTGCTAGCAAGCTTCAGAATCAGCTCATAAGCAGCGTAGCGAGAAATCCGCCGGCAGTGAAAGTCCTGAGTAACGGCGTATCCGGAAGCTATCTGGTCCGGAAAGTCCGGTTCTGGACCGTTAACACGCAT
>DATIRX010000071.1:0-5061 GCA_035469225.1 Bryobacteraceae bacterium | reverse complement strand
CGAGGCCGAAAGCTGGAGCTGCCTGCCAATGGCGGCAGCGTTCTGGAATATCTGGGATCGGCCGCGGCCCTGGAGCCCGTCAATTCCAAGCTGCGTCAGGCCGTGGGAAGAGCACGGCCGTGAGACTTCAGACAGAAGCGGCGGACTCCGGGCGGAAGACGATGGTGGAACGCGCGCTTTCCGTGATCGCGGAAGTGCGCGCGGGGGAAGGCGCGGGCGTCCTGCTGCTGAGCCTGAATGTTTTCCTGCTGCTGGCGGCCTACTACTTCATCCGTCCGGTGCGGAACGCACTGATCCTGACGGAGGGGGGCGCCGAGGTGCGCAGTTATTCGTCCGCCGGGCAGGCCGTGCTGCTGCTGGCGGTCGTGCCCATTTACGGAATCCTGGCCTCGCGCATGAACAGGATCCGGCTGATCAGCCGGGTGACGCTGTTTTTCGTCTCCAACCTGATCCTGTTTTACGTGCTGGGCAAGGCCGGCGTGCGCGAGGGCGTGGTGTTCTACCTGTGGGTGGGAATCTTCAACGTTTTGATCGTCGCCCAGTTCTGGTCCTTCGCCAACGATCTGTATTCGGAACCCCACGGCAAGCGGCTATTCCCGATTCTGATGCTGGCGGCCAACCTGGGCGCCATCGCAGGCGGGAAGACGGAAGAGAACGTAATCGCCATGGTGGGGCCGTATGGGATGATGCTGGGGACCGCGGGCCTGCTGCTGGTGTGCATCGCGATCAGCCGCGCGATCCACCGCCGCGCGGGCGCCGATTCGGTGCATTTCGAGCCGCGGCCGGCCGAAGAACCACTGGCCAAGACCGGCGCATGGGAGCTGATTGCGCGGGATCGCTACCTGATGCTGATCGCCGCACTGATGGTGCTGCTGAATGTCGTCAACTCCTCGGGGGAATATCTGCTGGCCAGGTTTGTGGAGCAAGCAGCCCGCGCAGCCAGCTCCGACACGGCGGCGCAGCAGGTGATCATCGGACAGTTCTACGGAAATTTCGACAGCCTCTTCAGCACTCTCGGCATGCTGCTGCAGGTGTTCGCGGTTTCGCGGATTTTCCGCTACGTGGGCGTACGGGGCGCGTTGTTCATCCTGCCGTGCATCGCGCTGGTGGGCTACTCCTTCATCCTGTTTTTGCCGCTGCTGGCGGTGGTGCGGTGGGCTAAGATCGCGGAGAACGGCACGGATTACTCGATCCAGAACACCACGCGGCAAGCGCTGTTCCTGCCCACTAGCCGGGAAGCGAAGTACAAGGCCAAGGCCGCCATCGACACGTTTTTCCAGCGGGGCGGGGACGTATTATCGGCGGCGATCGTCGCCGCCGGCGCTCAGATCGCGCTGGGCGTGAAATGGTTCGCGGCGATTAACGCGGTGCTGACGCTGGTCTGGCTGCTGGTGGCCTTCAAAATCGGACGCGAATACGACCGCCGCGCGGCTGCCGCGACAGAAGCAATCGCCGCCGGGAGCAGGGCGGCGTGAAGCTGAGAGGCTTGCCTCATTCGACCATCGCCCGCCAGGCCATTTTGGTCTCGGCCCTGATGATGGCCTGGCAAGTGGCCGCCAAAACCACTCGGAGCAGCCTGTTTCTGGCGGTTTTTCCGACCAGCGCGCTGCCTCCCGCGGTAGGCGGAGCGGCGGTGTGTTCCATCGTGGCGGCGCTGTTCACCGCCAAACTCCTGCGCCGCTACAGTCCGTTTCGTCTGATCCCGCTCTTCTTTCTGTTGGGGGCGGTACTCCACAGCTTGGAATGGATCCTGCTTCCGTCGTTTCCACGACCGGTGACCGCATTCATTTACATCCATATTCTGGCGCTAGGCCCGCTGATGCTGTCGGGATTCTGGGGCCTGGCCAGCGAACGGTTCGACCCGCGGGAAGCGCGCCGCCGCTTCGGGCAAATCGCCGCCTTCGGCACGCTGGGCAGCCTGGCGGGAGGACTGATTGCCGAACGCGTCGCCATTCTCAGCTCGACTTCCGATCTTCTGATTCTGCTGAGCGTGCTGCAAGTGGCCGCCGGCCTGGCGCTGTTCCGCTTCGCCCCCTCGGGAGCGGCCGAGAAACCGCACGAGATTCCGTCTTTCCCGGAGATGATTTCCGGGGCTCCCTACCTGGTCACGCTGGCGGCTTTCGTGCTGCTGGTTTCGATGAGCGCCGCCACGCTGGATTACTTGTTCAACGTCCGGGCCACGGCCCAATTCGGCAAAGGGCCCCCGCTGGCCAGGTTCTTCGCCTTCTTTTATGCCGGCACCTCGGTCCTGACCTTTCTGGTGCAGGCAGGATTCAGCCGGATCATGCTCCGGCGCTTTGGACCTGGACAGACGGTTTCCGTGCTGCCCATCGCGGTAACCGGCGTGGGTGTGATTACGCTGTTCGCTCCGAGCGCCGTGATGGTAATCTTCAGCCGCGGCCTGGAGCAATTATTGCGCGGATCTTTGTACCGCACCGGCTACGAGCTGTTCTATACGCCGATGCCCGCAGCCGAGAGGCGATCCACCAAGGCGGCTATCGATATCGGCGCGGACCGCCTGGGCGAGGGACTGGCCGCGGCCGCCATCCAGTTGTTGCTGGTTTTGCCGGCGGAAGCGGCGTTTAACTTTATTCTCGCAACGACGGTGCTGTTTTCTTCGGTAGCCGCCTGGCTGGCTCTGCGACTGGATCGCGCCTATGTCAAGGTTCTGGAGAAAGGGTTGTCCAGACAGACCGTCGTCATGCGGCCCGAAGAAGCCGAGGACGAAATCACGCGCTCTATCATTTTGCGATCCGGGCCGTCGATTTCAGGATTAGAGGCCGCCAGCCTGGATGCCGGCACCGTCGCGCACGTGTCCGACACGGTGCTGCGGCGCCTGGCGGAGCTCCGGTCGAGCGATCCGTTGCGGGCTCGCGCCGCGCTGGCGGGCATCGATCTGCGCGAACCATTGCTGGTCCCCCAGGTGATCACGCTGCTGGGCCGCGATGAAACCGCCCGCGCCGCCCATGATGCGCTGTGCCGCGACGTGGAACGCGTCACGGGACAGCTGATCGACCGGTTAGCGGATGCGTCGGCCGACATCAAGCTACGGCGTCGTGTGCCCCGGATTCTGGCGGGTTCCAGGAGCCGTCTGGCTCGCGAAGGATTGTTCCGCCAATTGCAGGACGACAGCTTCGAAATCCGCCTGCGATGCGGGCGCGCGCTGGAAAAGATCGTCGAGAGCAATCCCGCGTTCCGGCCCGATCCGGCGGCGGTGCTGGAGCTGGTGGGCCGGGAGCTTACAGCCAAACAGAACGCGCCGGCCAAACGTTCCCACGCGGATGCGCCGGGCGACGACGGCGATTTTCTGATGGGGGACGAGGTCCTGCGCGAGCGCGCGTCTCAAAGCCTCACCCACATTTGTACGCTGCTGGGCCTGATTTTGCCGCCGCAATCCGTGCGGCTGGCGTTCCGCGCTCTGCACACCGACGACGCCAAGCTTCGCGGCGTGGCTCTGGAGTACCTGGATAGCGTGTTGCCTAAATCGCTGAGCAGGCAACTGACCGCGCACCTGGAAGGGCCTTCCCCGGACATTTCGAAGACCGACCTGCCTTCCGAGCAGGCGCTGGCAAACCTGGTCGACTCGACGCCCTCGATTATCGCGCGCCTCCAGGACATGGGAATCACTCCGGCAGAGCCCAAGAAACGGTGACGTCGGATATCCTTGACCTTAGCGATGCACTTCCTCCTGTTCTATGACGTGGCGGACGATTACGTGGAGAAGCGCGGTCCCTTTCGCGCAGAGCACCTGGGCCTGATCCGGCAAGCCCACGAACGCGGCGAACTGGTGATGGCGGGGGCTCTCGCGGATCCCGCCGATGGGGCGGTGCTGGTGTTTCGCGGCGCGTCCGCGGAAGCTGCCGAAGCGTTCGCGAAATCCGATCCGTACGTCAAGAACGGCCTGGTGAAGAAGTGGCGCGTGCGGCACTGGAATACTGTATTGGGCGATGGCGCTCAGATGCCGGTACTGTAGATGACACGATCGCCGCAAGCATTATTCACGCCCTTCTCCTTCCAGGGCCTCACACTTCCCAACCGCATCGTGATGGCGCCGATGACGCGGTCGATGTCTCCCGGCGGAGTCCCCGGCGCGGACGTGGCAGCGTACTACCGGCGTAGAGCCGAAGGCGGAGTCGCGCTGATCGTGACGGAGGGTACGTATCCGCCGCATCCCGCCGCCGGTTTCGATCCAAAGGTGCCGCGTCTGTACGGCGAAGCGGCGCTGGAAGGCTGGCGGCATGTGGTGGACGAGGTGCATGCCGCGGGCGGACGCATTTTCTCGCAGCTGTGGCACCTGGGGCTTCAGGTTTCGAGCGGACCCCCGCCGCCGGAAGGCCGGCATCCGGTGGGCCCTTCGGGTGAATACGCCATGACCCAAAGCGACATTGATGCGGCGATTCAGGCCTACGCGCAGGCTGCGGAATCTGCTCGCGATGTAGGGTTCGACGGCGTCGAACTGCACGGAGCACACGGATACCTGATCGACCAGTTCTTCTGGGAGAAAACCAACCAGCGAACGGATGGCTACGGCGGCGGGCTGCTGAACCGGACGCGCTTTGCGGTAGAGGCGCTGCGTGAAGTGCGGCGGCGCGTGGGTCCGGAGTATCCCGTGGGCCTCCGCTTTTCGCAGTGGAAGATCGGCGACTTTGACGCGAAACTGGCCGCAACGCCTTCGGAACTCGAACAGTTCCTGAAGCCGCTGGTGGAGGCGGGAGTGGATATCTTTCACTGCTCGACACGGCGATTCTGGGAGCCGGAATTCGAGGGCAGCCATCTGAATCTGGCCGGATGGACCAAGAAACTGACGGGAAAACCGACCATTACGGTAGGATCCGTCACGCTGGGCGCGGACCTGATGACGTCGTTCCGCTCGCCGGAAACGCTGGCAGTTACCGGCATCGAGGATCTGCTCGACCGGCTGGAGCGCGGCGAATTCGATCTGGTCGCCGTGGGCCGCGCGCTCATCGCGAATCCGGAATGGGCCGTCAAGATCAGAGCCGGAGCGGTGGCGGAATTGCGTCCGTTCGACCGAAGCGTGCTGGCCACGCTGGATTGATGCAG
>DATIRX010000070.1:0-4182 GCA_035469225.1 Bryobacteraceae bacterium | reverse complement strand
GAAGTCGGGGCCCGGATTGCCGACCGGCCAGTACACGGTATCGAGCTGCGGGTCATAGGTCCCGGTCATCCAGGTGGCGCCGGAGCGATGCTCGATATCCTTCCCTTTCCAGGTTTCCGAACCGGGTTCGCCGGGCAGAGGCACCGTCCAGAATCGCCAGACTTCCTTCCCCGTGGTCTGGTCCCATGCCGCGACGAAACCGCGAACACCTTCGTCGCCGCCGGCCGTTCCGGAGATCACCAAATTGCCGACCGTAAGCGGCGCGGAAGTCCCGTTGTAGTTCTGGTGCCAATCGGCCATTTCCGATTCCCACAGCAGTTCGCCGTCGAAACGGCCCAGCGCGATCATGTGGGCGTTGTCGGTGAGCATGAAGAGGCGGTCGCCCGCGATGGCGACACCTCGATTGAATCCGCCGGCGGCGTTGCCGGCGATGCCGCGCGTCCGGTCACGGCGGTAGCGCCAGATCACGCGGCCAGTGCCGGCATCGAGCGCCCAGCATTCGTTCGCCTGGGACACGTACATTACGCCGTCCACCACCAGCGGAGTGTTTTCGATGGTGTTGGCGCCGGGCATGGGAAAAATCCATCGCGGCGCCAGGCGAGCAACATTCGATTTGTCGATCTGGGTGAGCTTGCTATAGCGGTTGCCGCTGATATCGCCGTGGTACGTCGGCCAGTCGGTTTGCGAGGTCACCACGCGGTAGCGGTTGGCGTCGGCCTTGCGCAGCAACCGGATGCGTTTGTCGTCCGTGCGGATCTGCAGATCGGACATGCCTTCGGAAAGGACTTGCCCTTGCAGCGTCTGCCCGTCGGTGGTTTGGATGGTGCGGCGTGCCGTGGGAATGGCTTGGTTGCGCGGAATCGCATCCTGCGCCCAAAGGGCGATTGCGACGACAAACGAGGCAAAAATGGCTGAGATCGACAGGGTCCGCATCCCTCAGACGATATCATGAGCCGGCCTCCTGGGCGGTGTATACTCTACGGATGCCGGGCAGGCTCGAAAAGAGCCGTCCGAGGATTTCCTTATGGAGGACGACACATGTTAACTAGACGGAGCCTGCTTTTGGCGACTTCAGCCGTTTTCGCGATCACGTCCGCGAGTGCTGGTGTCATTACGTTTTCCAGCTCTGGAGTCAGTTCAGCGGCTATACAAGCGACAGTCGATTCTTATCGAGCCGCGCTTGGCACTCTAAATCCGAACGTGGCGGGATCCGCCGGCAGCGGACGCCGCGAGATCAACTGGGACGGCGTGCCCGACGCATTTTCGGCGCCCAGTAACCTGCCCGCGAACTTCTTCAATGTGAATTCACCTCGCGGCGTGGTGTTTTCCACGGCCGGTAGCGGATTCGAGGTGAGCGGCAATGCCGGCGTCGCTCCAATAGAGTTCGACAACATCAACGCCACCTATTCGAGTATTTTCCAAACCTTCAGCGCTCAGAGGCTCTTCACGCCGATCAGCAGCAACGTCATGGACGTGAACTTCTTCGTGCCAGGATCCGGCACCGCGTCTTATACCTCCGCTTTCGGTGCGGTGTTCACCGACGTGGATCTTGCCAACGCGACGTCGCTCCAATTCTTCGATACCAACAATGTATCTCTGGGCACCTTCTTCGTTCCCACATTCAACACCGGACTCTCCTTCCTCGGCATCCAGTTCAACGCGGGGGAAAGGGTGGGACGCGTCCGTATTACGACCGGCAATGCCGCTCTAGGCGGCCTTGATTCGAGCACGAACGACGTGGTGGTCATGGATGATTTCATCTATGCTGAGCCGGCGGCGGTGCCCGAACCCGCGACCTGGACGATGATGATGTTCGGAGCGGGAGTCCTCGCTTTCACGCGCCGCAAGCTCTTTACGCGGAGCTGAATTGAGCGCGACGGAGAATGTGTTAGTCTTGTCCCGAATCGGATGAGAGTCGGCGTCTTTACCCCACTACTGTCACAGCTTCCCCTGCCCGAGGTCCTGAAGAAACTGAAGGCCAGCGGGATCAGCACGGTCGAACTGGGTACCGGCAACTATCCCGGCGATGCGCACTGCAAGCTCTCGATGCTGGAGGACGCCGCCGCGCTGAGCACCTTCAAGAAAACGCTGGCCGGTGAGGGATTTTCCATCAGCGCGCTGAGCTGCCACGGCAATCCGCTGCATCCGGATCGCGACCTGGCCCAGAGCCATCAGGAGACCAGCCGCAAGACCATTCTGCTGGCCGAGAAACTGGGGGTTCCCGTGGTGGTCGATTTTTCGGGATGCCCGGGCGATTCGCCTGCGGCGCTGCGTCCCAACTGGGTGACCTGTCCCTGGCCGCCGGATTACCTGGACACGCTCAAATGGCAGTGGGATGAAGTCGTCGCTCCATATTGGACGCAGCACGCCAAGTTCGCGGCGGATCACGGCGTGCAGATCGCCATCGAAATGCATCCGGGGTTCGTGGTCTATAGTCCGGAGACGATGCTGAGGCTGCGCGAGATCGCGGGCCCCGTGGTCGGCTGCAACTACGATCCGAGTCACATGTTCTGGCAAGGGATCGATCCCATCGCCGCGATCCGCGTGCTGGGCGATTCGATCTTTCACGTGCATGCCAAAGACACCCAGATCTATGACCGCAATCTTCCGCGGACGGGCGTGCTGGATACCAAGCCGTACACCGACGAGCGCCATCGGGCCTGGATCTTCCGCACCTGCGGATACGGGCATGGCGAAGAGTGGTGGCGCGAGTTCGTCTCGACGCTGCGGATGTTCGGCTACGATTACGTGCTCTCGATCGAGCATGAAGACAGTCTGCTTTCGGCGGAAGAGGGCTTGAGCCGGGCGGCATCTTTCCTTCATCCCATCGTTCCGCGCGAAAAACCAGGAGCGGCCTGGTGGGTCTAAAGGCCGCCATCGTGGGCGGCGGATTCATGGGCCGCGTGCATGCCGAAGCCGTCCGGCGCCTCGGCTCGGTGGAGCCGATCCCCGTCGGGGGACGCGATGAAGCCGCGTTTCACGCAGCGCTGGCGAATCCCGGGATCAAAGCGGTCCACATTTGCACGCCCAACGGAGCGCATTTCCGGATGGCCAAAGCAGCCCTGGAAGCCGGAAAGCATGTGCTGTGCGAGAAACCGCTGGCGACCTCCGCCCACGACGCCGCAACCCTGGTCGAGCTGGCCAGGGCGCGAAATCTCCGGAACTGCACTTGCCATAATCTGCGCTACTACCCCATGGTCCAGCACATGCGGCGCATGCGCGAAGATGGCGACCTGGGGGAGATCCTGGTGGTCCAGGGCACCTATTCGCAGGACTGGCTGCTGTACGACACCGACTGGAACTGGCGGATTGATTCCCAGGAGGGCGGGCCGTCGCGCGCGCTGGCCGATATCGGCTCGCACTGGTGCGATATGGCGGAGCACGTCACCGGGCAACGGATCACCTCGCTCTGCGCGGATCTTCAGACCTTTCACAAGACCCGCAAGAAACCGAAAGGCGCGGCGGAGACATTTTCCCGGACAACTTCCGAAACCACCGGAAATTATCGAACGGTGTCGGTGGATTCCGAAGACTTCGGCGCCGTAATGTTCCGGATGGGGGAGAGAGCGCGCGGCGCGTTTACCGCCAGCCAGGTTTCGGCGGGACGCAAGAACCGGCTCAGCATTGAGATTTATGGGACCAAGTCGGGCGTCGCCTGGGATCAGGAACGGCCCGACGAGTTGTGGATCGGCAACCGGAATACCGCCAACCAGGTGATCGTGAAAGATCCCGCGCTGTTAAAAGCCGGGGCCCGCTCTTATGCCGACCTGCCCGGCGGCCACAGCGAGGGCTACGACGACACCTTCAAGCAGGTCTTTCGCCGCTTCTACGCGTCCATCGAGAACCCGGAAACGGATCCCGAATATCCGGAGTTCGCGGATGGTCTTCGTCAATTGATGATCCTGGAAGCGGAGTTGGGAAGTCATCAGCGTCACGGCTGGATGGAAGTCCCGAAATGACCGCCGCCTCTGACAAGGTCTACGATAAAGCCCGCCTCTTTCTGGTAAGCACCATGGCGCTCGCCAGCGCCGGCGTCGCGTATTCCATTCGCGCCAACACCGCCGCCGACCTGCAGCGCGTATTTCTCGATCCCATCGACCGGGCCCATTCGGCCGAAATGATCGCGACCATTTTGGGCGTCCCGTTTCTTGCGTTCGCGATCACCATCGCCATCGGAAGTCC
>DATIRX010000069.1:0-14157 GCA_035469225.1 Bryobacteraceae bacterium | reverse complement strand
GATCCGGAAACCCGCAGCTCCCTGAGCATGGTGCACCAGCGTTTCTCCACCAACACCTTTCCGAGCTGGAAGCTGGCGCATCCCTATCGCTACATCTGCCACAACGGCGAGATCAACACCGTGCGCGGAAACGTCAATTGGATGAATGCGCGCGAATCGACGCTCGAATCCGATTTGTTCGGCGACGATATCTCGAAAGTGTTCCCGGTGATTCGCCCCAACTTGAGCGACACCGGCTCGCTCGATAACGCTGTGGAGTTCCTCACTCTGGGCGGGCGCAGCCTGCCGCACGTGATGGCGATGCTGATTCCGGAAGCCTGGGATGCCGATTCCACCATGCCCCAGGAGAAGCGCGATTTCTATGAATATCACGCCTCCCTGATGGAACCCTGGGACGGCCCGGCCGCGGTGGCGTTCACCGACGGCAAGTGGATCGGCGCCACTCTGGACCGCAATGGCCTGCGTCCGGCCCGCTACCTGGTGACCAAGGATGGACAGCTGATCGTCGCTTCGGAAACCGGCGTATTGCCCATCAAGCCCGAGAACGTTTCCTACAAGGGCCGTCTGCAGCCCGGCAAGATGCTGCTGGTGGATCTGGAAGAGAACCGCATCGTCCCGGATGAAGAGATCAAGCACACGCTGGCGTCGCGGCAGCCCTACGGCCAGTGGCTGAGGCGGAACCAGATCACCATCGATGCCCTGCCCGATCCTTCGCGCGTCCATGGCTTCGAGCCTAAGACGATCCTCGAGCGGCAGCGAGCCTTCGGATACACCGAGGAAGATCTGCGGATTCTGATCACCCCCATGGCGGAGAAAGGCGAGGAGCCGGTAGGGTCCATGGGAACCGATACGCCGCTGGCATGCCTCTCGAACCAGCCCCAGCCGCTGTTCAACTACTTCAAGCAGATGTTCGCGCAGGTGACCAATCCGGCCATCGATCCCATCCGCGAGGAACTGGTGATGTCGCTGACCAGTTACATCGGGACGGAGCGCAACATCCTGGAAGAGACCGAGATGCACTGCCACACGCTGAAGCTGGAGCATCCCATCCTCACCAATTTCGACCTGGAACGCTTGCGGCGCGTAAACTGGGGAGACTTCCTGGCCACCACGCTGCGCACCCTGTATGATCCGGCAGGCGGAGCGCAGGCGCTCGAAGACGCCCTGGATGAGCTGTGTATGCAAGCGAGTGCTTCCATCCGCAACGGCCAGCGGCTGCTGATTCTATCCGACCGCGGCATCGACAAAGACAAAGCGCCTATCCCCAGCCTGCTGGCGCTTACCGCTGTCCACAATCACCTGGTGCGCGAACGAAAGCGTACGCAAGTGGCGCTGATCATCGAATCGGGCGAGCCTCGCGAGGTGATGCATTTCGCCCTGCTCACCGGGTATGGCGCCAGCGCCATCAATCCGTACCTGGCCATCGAAACGCTGGAAGACATGACCCAGAAGGGTCTGCTTTCGGTCGATTTCCCCACGGCGCTCAAGAATTACAAGAAGGCCATCAACAAGGGACTGCTCAAGGTCTTTTCGAAGATGGGGATCTCGACGCTGCAAAGCTATCGCGGGGCGCAGATCTTCGAGGCCATTGGCCTGAATCAGGAACTGATCGACCGGTACTTCACCGGCACCGCCTCCCGCATCGAAGGCGTGGGGCTGGAGGTGCTGGCGCGCGAAGCCCGGATGAAACATGAGCATGCCTTCCGCGCGACCACCGAATCGGAGACCGAGCTGGAAGTCGGCGGCAGCTATCAGTTTCGTGTAAACGGCGAATATCATCTGCTGAATCCGCTGACGGTATCCAAGATGCAGCACGCCGTTCATCAGAGTCGCGAGGAGGGGTATGCGACCTTCCAGGACTACTCGGCGCTGATCGATCAGCAGAATAAGGATCTGTGCACCTTGCGCGGCCTGATGGCTTTTCGCGAGCCCGAACGCGGCGTAAAGCTGGAAGAGGTCCAGCCGGCCAGTGAAATCGTCAAGCGCTTCGCTACCGGCGCCATGTCGTTCGGCTCCATCAGCAAGGAAGCCCATGAGACGCTGGCGATCGCCATGAACCGCATCGGCGCGCGTTCGAACACCGGAGAAGGCGGCGAGGACGAAGAACGCTTCAAACCCGATGCCAACGGCGATTGGCGGCGCAGCTCCATCAAACAGGTGGCATCCGGCCGCTTCGGTGTCACCACGAACTACCTGGTGAACGCCGACGACCTGCAGATCAAGATCTCGCAGGGAGCCAAGCCGGGCGAGGGCGGCCAGCTTCCCGGCCACAAAGTGGATGAAGTGATCGCGCGGGTGCGCTATTCGGTTCCGGGCGTGGGACTGATTTCGCCGCCGCCGCACCACGATATCTACTCGATCGAAGATCTGGCGCAGTTGATCTATGACCTGAAGAACGTGAATCCCAAGGCGCGCATTTCCGTCAAGCTGGTTTCTGAAGTAGGCGTCGGGACGGTGGCCGCGGGCGTGGCGAAAGCGCATGCCGACGTGGTTCTGATCGCCGGCCACGACGGAGGCACGGGCGCGTCGCCGCTGACTTCGATCAAGCACGCGGGCACTCCCTGGGAGCTCGGCCTGGCCGAGACCCAGCAGGTCCTGGTGCTCAACGATCTGCGCAGCCGCATCACGGTGCAGACCGACGGCAAGCTCAAGACCGGGCGCGATGTGGCCATCGCGGCTCTGCTGGGCGCGGAGGAATTCGGATTCTCCACCGCTCCTCTGGTAGCGCTGGGCTGCATCATGATGCGCAAATGCCACCTGAACACCTGCCCGGTGGGCATCGCCACGCAGGATCCGGAGCTGCGGAAAAAGTTCCGGGGCAAGCCGGAGCACGTGATCAACTATTTCTTCTTCGTGGCCGAGCAGCTTCGCGAGCTGATGGCCAAGCTGGGCTTCCGCCGCATCGAAGAAATGATCGGCCGCTCAGACATGCTTGAGATGCGCCCGGGCATCGATCACTGGAAAGCCAAAGGCCTGGATTACTCGCAGCTCCTGTACCATCCCGAGGCGCCTTCGCGGGTCGGCCGCCGCTGCACCATCGCGCAGGATCACGGCCTGGATCAGGCGCTGGACGCGAAGCTGATCGATCATGCGCGGCCGGCCATCGACAACGGCACGCCGGTCGAGATTTCGCTGCCCATCCGCAACGTCCACCGCACCGTGGGCGCCATGCTTTCGGGCGAAATCGCGCGCAAGTACGGTTCAGCGGGCCTGGAACCCGGCACCATTCACTGCAAGTTCTCCGGCTCGGCGGGTCAAAGCTTCGGGGCGTTCCTGGCCCGCGGCGTCACGCTGGAGCTGGAGGGCGATTCCAACGACTACGTCGGCAAGGGATTATCGGGCGGCAAGGTGATCGTGTATCCTCCGCGCGGCTCGACGTTCAAGCCCGAACACAACATCCTGGTGGGCAACGTGGTCCTCTACGGGGCCACGTCGGGCGAGGCATTCTTCAACGGACGCGCGGGCGAGCGCTTCGCCGTGCGCAACTCCGGCGCAACCGCGGTGGTGGAAGGGCTGGGCGATCATGGCTGCGAATACATGACCCGCGGCCTGGTGATCTGCCTGGCCGATACCGGCAGAAACTTCGCCGCGGGCATGTCGGGCGGCATCGCCTACGTGCTGGATGAAACCGGAGAGTTTGCCAGGACGCGCTGCAATCGCGCCAGCGTGGATCTGGAAAGTGTGGACATCCCCGAGGACGTCGAAGCCTTGCGCTATTGGATCGCGCGCCACGCCGAGGAAACCGGCAGCCCGCGCGCCAACTGGATCCTGGACAATTTCGACGAGCTTCGGCCCAAGTTCGTGAAAATCTTCCCGCACGAATATAAACGGGTGCTGGGCGTCGAGCGCCAGAAGGCGGCTACACGTGGGTAAAAACACCGGGTTCATGGAGTACACGCGCGAGCTGCCCGAGCGCAGGCCGGTGGAAGAACGCGTCAACGACTGGTTCGAGATCTACAAGGAGTTCCCGCTCGACAAGGTGAAGACACAGGGCGCGCGCTGCATGGATTGCGGCGTGCCCTTCTGCCACACCGGCTGCCCGCTCAACAACATTATTCCGGACTGGAATGATCTGGTGTATCGCGATCGCTGGCGTGCAGCCGTGCGCGTGCTGCACTCCACCAATAATTTCCCGGAGTTCACCGGCCGCATCTGCCCTGCCCCGTGCGAGGCCGCCTGCGTGCTGGGCATCAATGAGCCGCCGGTGACCATCAAAGTGATTGAGCGCACCATCATCGATCACGCCTTCGCGGAAGGCTGGATCGTGCCCGAGCCTCCGGTGGTCCGCACCGGCAAGCGCGTTGCCGTGGTCGGCTCCGGTCCCGCGGGCCTGGCGGCCGCGCAGCAGCTGGCTCGCGCCGGTCACTGGGTCACGGTCTTTGAGAAAAGCGATCGCGTGGGCGGCCTGCTGCGCTACGGCATCCCGAATTTCAAAATGGAGAAACAGGGGATCGACCGGCGCATGGAGCAGATGGCGGCCGAAGGCGTGGAGTTCATCACCAATTCGCACGTCACTTCGCTGGACGATCTGCGGCGCGATTTTCAGGCCGTGCTGCTGGCGATGGGCGCGGAGCAACCCCGCGATCTTCCTGTTCCCGGACGCGAGCTCAAAGGCATCCACTACGCCATGGATTTCCTGACGCAGCAGAACAAGCGGTTCTATAACGATCCCGAAGATGCTTCGAAGGCCATCCTGGCCACCGGGAAGCACGTCATCATCATCGGCGGCGGCGATACCGGGGCGGACTGCCTGGGCACGTCGCACCGGCAGAAGGCCGCCAGCGTGCATCAGTTCGAGATTCTTCCCAAGCCGCCGGAGGATCGCGCGCCGGCAACTCCCTGGCCCATGTGGCCGCTGCAGCTGCGCGTGGAAAGCTCGCACGAAGAAGGCGGCGTTCGCGAATGGGCCATGGCCACCACCAAGTTCGAAGGCGATACGCAGGGAAACGTGAAAAAACTCCATGGGGTGCGGGTGGGTCTGGGGCCCAAGTTCACGCCGGTGAAAGGCTCCCAGTTCACCATGGACGCCGACCTGGTCCTGCTGGCCATGGGCTTCACGGGGCCCGTCAAAGCCGGCCTGATCGAACAGGCGGGGCTGCAGCTCAACCAGCGCGGCAATGTGGCCACGGACAACTACCAGTCCTCGATTCCCGGCGTCTTTGCGGCGGGCGACGTGCGGCGCGGGCAGTCGCTGGTGGTGTGGGCGATCGCCGAGGGCCGCAAGGCCGCCGAAGCCGCGCATGAGTACTTGTCCAAAATGGCCTAGGCGCGCATGCGCAGACCTGTTGGCTACTTTTTCGCGGGACTCGCGGTTTTGGTCGTCTGCATGCCGGTCGCGTTCATCGGCACGTTTCTGCTTTCGCCGTTATGGTCGTGGATGGAGAAAACCTACGGCATCGAATCGATTGGACACTCGGGGCCATCGGATTGGTGCTTCTATGTGGTTTACGGCGTGCTGGTTGCCCTGGCTTGGTCAGTATTTGCGTTGATTCGCGTTTATTTGCGGCCTACCTGAGGCACATCCAGCTGGCGACAGATCTTCGCCGCCAGCCGATTGTCGATCTCTGAGTGACGCGGAACAGGTGCTTTCGCCCCGCTAGCGGAATTCAAGAAGATAGAATGCCGGCCGCCCTCACGATCCAGGCGACAGCCGTGCCGCCGGAGGTGATCGAGCAACTGATGACGCTTCACGAGCCGGAGACGCCAACTTCTACGGACAGTGGCAATAGCTCCACCAGATCAGCTTCAGGCGCGGCGGCATCGGGGCTCGGAATCGGTAGAGGCTTCCCTTCCTCCAAGTGAAGCTGAGCCATCTCTTCGAGCGCGCTGGCGATCATCACGCGGGCGTCCGCTAGATCGAACCCCTGACTGCACACGCCAGGAAAATCGAGTACTTCGGCGACCACCATCCGGTCATCGCCACGGGGCAGATAGTAGGCGACGTGATATCGCAACATCCCCTTCATGATACGCCGCTACCGCTTCGGAAGGGCGAAGGTCATGTAGGACCCCGGACCATTCCCCGCCGCGACGCAGACCGCGATGTACTCGCGTCCGCCGGCTTCATACACCGCCGGAACACCTTCGGCCGACGCCGGCAGATCGGTTTCCCAGATCACCTTCCCGTTATCGGCATCGTAGACGCGCAGCTTCTTATCATTGGTTGCGGCGATGATCAGACCCGACGCCGTCACCACGGGTCCTCCGCGCTGCTGCTGCACGACGCCGGTATCGGTATGACCCTGCGCAGCCAGCGACGGGACCATACCATACGGAATCTGCCAGCGAATGGTGCCCGCGTTCAGATCGTACGCCGTGAGCTGAAACCAGGGCGGCGCCAGCGACGGCAGCCGCGAGCTTTGCGACACGAACTGCGTATACGGAGCCGTGTAATGCGTGAACGCTCCGTCCACCGGAGTCTTGGGCGGCGCGTGCGGCACGGCTTTTCCTTTCTGGTCGGCAGCGGAATTGCCGGGAAGCGTGATGGTCACAATCGTCGGAGCGTCTTTCGAAACAATATATAGGTAACCCTTGGTCGGATCCACCGCGGCGGTTCCCCAGCTTGCGCCGCCGCCGACGCCGGGGATGGTGACGGTCCCGCGCATACTGGGCGGCGTGAACAGCCCCTCGTTGCGCGCATTGCGGATTTTCTCCCGCCAGGCGGCCTGCTCCGCTTCGGGCATGTACGGGCTGACATCGTTTTCCGTGAGCGCTTGTCTGGCGAAAGCTGGAGGCTTGGTGGGAAAGGGCTGCGTCGGCCAGGCTTGTTCGCCCGGCACATCCGATTTCGGAACAGCACGCTCTTCAATCGGCCACAGCGGCTGCCCGGTCACGCGATCCAGCACAAACAGAAAACCGTGCTTGGTCGGCTGGATCACCACGTCCACATTCTTGCCATCGTGCTTCACCGTGAGAAGCTTCGGCCCGGCCGGCAGATCGTAATCCCACAAGTCATGATGGACCGTCTGGAAATGCCACAGCCGTTTTCCGTTGCGCGCGTCCAGCGCAATGATCGAATTGGCGAACAGATTCTGGCCGATGCGGTCCGCTCCATAGTGGTCCCACTTGCCGGTCCCGGTCGGAATATAGGCGATGCCGCGCTTCTCATCAATGGTCAGCTCATTCCAATTGATGCCGCCGCCGGAGCGCGTCCAGAAATCCTTGGGCCAGGTGTCATAGCCGAACTCGCCCGGACGCGGCACGGTATGGAACTGCCACAGAAGCTTGCCGGTTCTGACGCTGTAGGCGTGGATGTCGCCCGGAACATACGAATAATCCGCACCCGACCGCATCAGAGGCATGATCAGGATGTCCTCGAAAATGCGGCCCGGATTATTGGTCTGGATCGGCGGGACGTTGGTCAGATCGCGGTCGAGCCCGGTTCGGAGATCGGTACGGCCGTTATCGCCGAAGGACTGCACGGTCTGTCCGGTGCGGGCATCGATGGCGGTGAGAAATCCGCCGTTCGTGGTAAACAGCCTCCGATCCGTCCGGTCTTTGCTTTCCCAGTAATTCATCCCCCGGCTGGTGACGGGCCCCTGGAACGCGTGCGCCCACAGCTCGCGCCCGGTGACGGCGTCCAGGGCAACCAGGGAATTGTTTTTCGCCTCCACGTACATGACGCCGTCCACCACCAGCGGATTGAACAGGTACTGGACCGCGTCTCCGGTAGGATAGGACCACGCCACAGCGAGCTGCTTCACGTTGGACTTGTTGATCTGGCTGAGCGAGGAATATTGCGAAGAATCCGCGCCACCCAAGTATTGATTCCAGGTATGGAACGGGCGCAGATCGGCCGCGGAGGCCGCCGTCCCGAGCGCTAACACAGTTGCGAAAGTGGTTGGGATGCCGCGGATCACCGTGCCAGTATACCGGATGCTACAGTTTCCTATATGGCGGGGCACACAGGCGATCAGGGCGAAGTCACGCGCCTGTTGGGCGAGCTGAAGCGCGGCGATAAGGACGCCGCCAACCACATCCTGCCGTTGGTGTACGACGAGCTGCATCGCCTGGCACGCTCGTATTTCCGTCGCGAGCGCGGCGAGCACACGCTGCAGCCGACAGCCCTGGTCCACGAAGCCTACATTCGTTTAGTTGACCAGCGCGAGCCCCTCGAGAGCCGCGGGCATTTCATGGCCTTGGCGGCCACCCAGATGCGTCGCATTCTGCTCGATTACGCCCGCAAGCATCAAGCGGCGCGGCGCGGCGCCGGAGGTCAAAAAGTGCTACTGGAAGACACCATGGCGATCTCGCACCAGAAGCCGGTGGACATCCTGGCGCTGGATGCCGCGCTCCTCAAACTCCAGGGACTGGACATGGATCAGTCGCGGGTGGTGGAATTACGATTCTTCGGAGGATTATCGGTGGAGGAAACCGCGGAAGCCATGGGAGTATCCCCGGCCACCGTCAAGCGCGACTGGAGTTCGGCCCGCGCCTTCCTGCATCGTGAAATCACGGGAGGCTCCCTTGACGCCCGAGCGCTGGGCGCAGATTCGTCAGATCTTTGAGGGCGCCCTGGAGCGGCCGGACGCCGACCGCTCGGCGTACCTGCAGGTGACTTGCGCCCGCGATGACGAACTGCGCCGCGAAGTGGAAAGCCTTCTCAACAGCCACGATTCCGCCGGCGACTTTCTCGACAAGCCGGCCGCGAATATGTCCGGCGTAACCCACACGTTGATCAGTTCCGGCGTGGAGCTTCCGGAATACCCTCCCGGTTATCGGGTGGGACCGTATGAGCTGCAGAAATGTATCGGGCGCGGCGGCATGGGATCCGTGTGGCTGGCCACCCGCTTCGATAACGAATTCAAGAAACGCGTGGCCATCAAGCTGGTGAAGCGCGGTATGGACACGCAGGAAATTCTGCGGCGTTTCCGTCTGGAGCGCCAGGTGCTGGCGGGTCTGAGCCATCCCAATATCGCGGCGTTGATCGACGGCGGATCCACCCCCGACGGGCTTCCCTACCTGGTGATGGAATACGTCGAGGGAGTTCGCATAGACCGCTACTGCGAAGCCCATAAGAGCACCATCACCGAGCGTCTCCAGCTGTTCCGCGACGTGTGCTCCGCGGTGCAGTACGCCCATGGAAATCTGGTGGTCCATCGCGATCTGAAGGCCGGCAATATTCTGGTGACGGCCGAGGGCATTCCCAAGCTGCTGGATTTCGGAATCGCCAAACTAATTCGCACCGAGCATTCGGCGGCAGCAGCGGCCGAGACGCGTCCGGAACTGCGGCCCATGACGCTGGATTACGCCAGTCCCGAGCAGGTCCGCGGAGAGGCCATCACCACCGCCACCGACGTCTATTCACTGGGAGTGCTTCTCTATAAGCTGCTGACCGGAAAATCGCCGTATGGGCCGGATGCCCGCTCGGACAGCGCGCTGCGGAAAGCGATCTGCGAGAAGGAGCCGTTGAAGCCCAGCGCCGTGGTGTTGACCGATGAGCAAGCCGTGATTCCCCTGGCGACGCAGAAGATCGATGTTACCCAGGAGGAAACGCGCGATAAAGCGCGACGCCGGCTGAAGAAGAAACTCGCCGGCGATCTCGACATGATCGTCTTGATGGCCTTGCGCAAGGAAGCCCCGCGGCGCTACGCGTCGGTGGAACAGTTTTCCGGCGATATCCGGCGTTATCTGGAAGGCCGCCCGGTGATCGCCCGCAGCGACACATTTGGCTACCGCTCGGCGAAATTCATCCGTCGCAACCTGGTGGCCGTGGGCGCGGCCGCGCTGGTGGCCGTGGTACTTTTTGGCGCGGCAATTTTCGAGCAGCAGTCGGCGGCTCGCTCGGCGCAGGAAATGTCCGCCGCGGAAAGCCGCCTTAAGATCATTGAATCCGTATCGGTTCGCCAGCAGCGCGAGCTGATGGCCGCTCTTTCGCGCCTGGCAGAATCGCAAACCGCTCCGGCAGCGCTGGAAACCTATCGGGCGGCGCTGGCGTCGGCGCAGGCGTTCGAAACCACTCATCCCGGGCTGGCGGAAGCCGCCGAGTTTGTCGCGCGCGCCTCCATCCAGTTAGGGGACGCCGATCCAGGCCAGGCGCTCGAGCGCTTCACACTTGCCCGGTCGCGGCTGGAACCGCTCGCGGACGTGTATCCGTCCGAATATTATGCATCCTTGCAAGGGCTCGGCCGCGCGCAGTTCCTGACCCGCAATCCCCTGGGTGCTTTGGCCACCTTCAGCCGGGGGCTCCAGGTAGCCGAAGCGCAATACACGAAGTCTCCCTCCGTGCTCACGCGGCAGGATCTGGCCGCTGCCAATTATTACGTTGGATCGGTTCTGGCATACAACGGCGAAAATGAGGCTGCGACCGTAAAACTCAGAAAAGCCTTCGAGCTGTACCATGACCTGGCGGGTGGTCAGGTAAACGCCTTGGTGGACTCTCCGGCCGGTTATCGTAAAGCATTGGCCGAGTTGGCCGCGCAGGCCTCCCCCGGCCTGCGCCAGGAAATCGACACAAGATTAAGAGAGTTCGAGCTTCCCATTCCGTTCCGCTGAGACCTCGGCTGGGGACGGTATCCAGGAATCACCTCGCGCTGAGGTGCGGAGCGTCGCGGTTATTCTCGTTGCAAATGTATTCGCCGATTTCCTCGCCCGGAGCAAGGTTCCACACGCTGTGAATGGTCCAGGGTGCCGTGAACGCTCCCGGATCTTCAATGGTGATATCCACCTGGAGGTGCGCGAAATCCGGCCGCCGGTAGCGCTCGATCAGGTGCAATTGCTCGGTGTGCGGGTAGATGTTCAGCCAGCTTTTGTCGTTCATCCCCACCGTATCGATTACCAGCGTGTCTCCCTCCCAGCGGCCAATGGAGTGGCCCATCCAGGTTGGATTCAGATCCTTCGGGTGGCCTCGGCCGTCCAAAAAGATTTGACGAACCGCAACCACGTCCTCTGCGATGGTCAGAAAAAGGGCTGGCGTCTGGACGATCTTGTACAGCAGCGGCCCGGTGATCAGCGGGGCCCCCGGCAGGCAAAATCCGCTCGGACTGTCGCGGAAGCCGTTTTCCAGCCATTTCGCGGACAGCTCCGCCGCCCACGCCAACATCGAAGGCGTCTCCGGATTGGGATCGTCATTGCTGTTCCAAACACCGGAAAGGTCGGGTTTGCCGTCCGCAGTTCGCGGAGCCGGCCCGGATAGGCCAGCGTATTTGTTGCGTAGAAATAGCGACGGGTCGTCGCCGGGTGTTCCCAGATTTGGTCCCCACGGCATTTTGATGTCGGCGCGGAGCATCTGGCCCGCCCGTACCATCAGGTCTTTCTGCTCGAATTTATCGAGCGTGAATCCGACAGCCGGGACCAAAAGCTCATAAGTTCCCGGCTGCAATTGCGCGAACGTGTAGCTGCCGGAGGCGGAGGCGGACACGCTTTGCATGGCGCCCGTTTGCGAGTTTCTCACCTGGACTGGGATATTCGGTACCATCCTGCCGTCCGGGTCGGTAATCATACCGGAGATGGTGCCGAAACGGTTGGACTGCGCGAAGGCGCAACTGCAAAGAATACCTGCGCTGCACGCGATCACCAGCCGGATCATCCGTTCAGTATACGCCGGCGGATGGATCTACGAGGTCGGTTCGGTCATCAGAGCCCGAACTGCCGTAGGGCCATTCTAAAAGCGGATCGTCCTCACACTCTAATCCGGGCGATGGGCCGCCGGGGGGCCTTAGAACCCCGTTCCTATCCCTAGTCTCACCAGAGGGTTGACGGACGCTGTCATGATTCTGTTAAACTTGGCCGAGATAAAGGTATGGGTGTCCACAACAGTACCCGCGCCGCCACAGTACGGATCGTGGCGGCCCTGTCTGCGATGGTCTTCCTGTTAACCGGTTGCGCGGCCAGCCATCCGCAGGCTAACTACCGGCAGTTCTTCTTGCCACCGCAGCGGGCGCAAGCGCCGCAAACTGTCCCGGAGCCGCTGCAGCAAGCCTTCGCCGATCCGCCCCGCCTGGACCGCTACGCGAATGAGTACCCCGCTCTCAAAGCCGGTCCTGCCCCGATTCCCCGCCCCACCGATACCGAATTCCTGATCCAGCGCGCCAATGACCGTTTCGCGGCCGGTAAACGGGCCCTGCAGCAGGGCCGTCCGGATGAGGCTCGCCAGGAGTTTAATCGGGCCGTCGAGGCGCTTCTGAATGCTCCCGAAAACCTCCCCGACCGGGCTGCGCTCGAGCGCCGTCTGGAAGAGCTGGTGGACGCCATATATCGTATCGACCAGGACCAGCTCGGGGCCAGCGCCCCTGAGGATCAGGTGTCCTATGACAAGGCCCCTCTCGACGACATCCTGGAAATGACCTTCCCCATCGACCCGAGCCTGCGCGGCAAGGTCCGGGAACAGGTCCGCATGACGGTGTCGCAGCTGCCTCTTGAAGAGAGCGATGCGGTGCTCAGTTTCATTAAATTCTTTTCAAGCACCAAGGGCCAGCGGATCCTGCTCGGCGGCATGCAGCGCTCCGGTAAATACAAGGCCATGATCGAGCGCATTCTGGCCGAAGAAGGCCTTCCGGAGGAATTGATTTTCCTGGCGCAGGCAGAGTCGGGTTTCCAGCCTCGCGCGGTATCCAACAAGCAGTGCGTGGGAATCTGGCAGTTCGCGCAGTTCCGCGGCCGGGAATACGGCCTGAACCAGACCCCTTCCACCGACGACCGGATGGATCCGGAAAAAGCTACGCGCGCCGCGGCCCGCCACCTGCATGACCTGTATGAGCACTTCGGCGACTGGTATCTGGCGATGGCCGCCTATAATTGCGGTCCGGGTTGCGTCGACAATGCGATCATGCGGACCGGTTATGCCGATTTCTGGGAGCTTCGCCGCAGGAATGCGCTCCCGCTGCAAACCGCCAACTATGTTCCGGCGATTCTGGCCATGGTGATCATGTCCAAGAATGCCGGGGAATACGGCATCCAGAACGTTGCTTTCGAACCGGCCGTCCAGTACGACAGCCTGGAGCTGCAGACTCCCACGCACATCGGCCTGGTGGCCGCGGCGCTGGATCGCTCCGTCAGCGAGCTCAAGGAGCTGAATCCTTCGCTGGTGAGATCGGTCACGCCCGCAGGCTACACGCTACGCGTCCCCAAGGGCTCCGTACCGCAGCTGGAAGCGGCCCTGCGAGTGATTCCGGCCGATCGGCGCGACGCCTGGAGAGTGCATCGGGTGGAGCCTGGGGACACCTTTGCGGGCGTGGCCAAGCGCTACGGGACCAGCCCGGACGTCCTGAGCTCGGCCAATCATGACCAGCTGCCCGACGCGGGTGCGTTTGCAGCGGTCCCGGTGGCCTATCCCGGAGACCCCAAGCCGGTGAAAACCGCCTCCAAGAAACCGGCGGCCAAAAAGAAGACCCCGGCCAAGACGGTTGCCGGCGCCCGGACGGGCCGCAAGCCCGTCGCGAAAGCCGCCGCCAAGCCTGCCTCCGCCGCTGCGGGAAAGGCCGTTCGCAGCCCTGGCAAACGCGCGTCCGGGGCGTAGACTGCGCGCATATTCGTTACTGCCCCGCGCAGCACATTTCCCCTTGCCTTCTGATTAAAACGCGATATTCTAATTCTTGCCACGTTATAAACGTCGCGCCACGCGCTCACAAGAGGAGGCAGTCTGAATGTTAGAGTATCGGTTCTCGATGGAAGACGAAGAGGACGACTACGAGCAGGAATCGAGCATCCACGTGGACGATGACATCGGGGACTACGACGAGGACGACGACGAAGAAACCATCGTTGTAACGGAGACCATCATTACTCCTCTCATGCCGGCTCCGATTCCCGTCCTGGGTATCCCCACTCCGGAGCCGCTGCCCGCGAAGAAGCCTGCCAAGAAGGCTGCCGCTCCTCCCGCCGCTGCCAAGAAAGCCGCGCCCAAGAAAGCCGTCGCGAAGAAAGCCGTCGCGAAGAAAGCTGCGCCTAAGAAGAAAGCAGCAGCCAGGAAAGCGGCGCCCAAGAAGAAGGCCGCTAAAAAGGCCGCGCCTAAGAAAAAAGCCGGCAAGAAGGTAGCCGCCAAGAAAGCCGCGCCCAAGAAAGCCGCGCCCAAGAAAGCCGCGCCTAAGAAGAAGGCCGCTTCCAAGAAAAAGGCCCCCAAGAAAAAGAAGTAGAGATTTCTACTTCGCTTCTTTATTTACCGCGGCTCAGCAGCCAGATATCGCCGGTGATCTTTCCGCGTGAGTACAGGAGTTGCTT
>DATIRX010000068.1:0-1849 GCA_035469225.1 Bryobacteraceae bacterium | reverse complement strand
CCAGCTGGACCGCCGCACGACCATCGAAATGGGGAAGCGAATAGTCGGCCAGTACGACGTCGGGATGGAACTGGGCAAGCGCCTGGATGAACCCGTTGCGTGTATCCGCGCGCTCCAGGACGAACCGCATTCCCGACCTGCGCAGCTGTTTCTCCACCAGCTCCGCGTCCGAGGCCATGTCCTCCAAGTGCAGGATTCGGAGATCGGCAGGTTTTGCCGCGGGTGCCGGACTGGTCGGACCTTGGCTCACTAGGGCACCCTGTTAATGACCAGCCAGTAGAGGCCCAGCTTGGTGATGGTGTCCGCGAACTGGCCGAACTCCACCGGCTTGGCGATGTAGCTATTGACGCCGAGCTGGTAGCATTCCTTCAGATCGCGATCCTCCTTGGAGGAAGTCAGGACGGCGATCGGGATCGTGCGTGTTCTTTCATCGCCTTTCAGCCTGCGCAGAACTTCGATCCCGTCCACTTTCGGCAGGCGCAGATCGAGCAGGATCACTTTAGGCTTCACGCCAGCCGGAACTGCGGCGTACGAACCGGTCCGAAAAATGAAATCGAGCGCCTCGGTGCCGTCTTTCACCCACACCAGATCGTTCGCCAGATTGTGCTTCTTCAGCGCGCGCATGCACAGCTCGGCATCGGTCGCGTTGTCTTCCACCAGCAGGATATCCACCGCTTTAAGATTCTTCGCCTCGTTCCCGTTCATGCTTTCCTCCGTTCGGTAATGCGAAATAGATGGTGGCGCCCTGGCCGACTTTGCCTTCGGCCCACACGCGGCCGCCGTGGCGCTCCGCGATGCGTTTGACGATGGCCAAGCCGATTCCAGTGCCGGGAAACTCCTCCGGGCCGTGCAACCGCTGGAACACGCCAAACAGCTTGTGAGCGTATTGCATGTCAAACCCGACCCCGTTGTCCTTGACGTAGTAGATGGTTTCGTTCGCGCCGGCCTGCGAGCCGACTTCAACTACGCCCCCAGGCTTGCAGCGGGTGAACTTGATGGCGTTATCCAGAAGATTCGTCCACAGCCGCTGGATCATGGAAGCGTCACCGTGCGAGCCCGGCAGAGGTTGAACCTCCACTTTGACATTGCCGCCTGCCAGGACCGGCTGCAGGCTCTTCAGCGCTTCCCGAACCAGCTCTTCCATGTCGATCGCCTCCATGGAAAGCTGCAGGCGGCCGGCGCGCGAGAAGGCCAGGATGTCGTCGATCATCTGGGCCATCTTCTTGGTGGCTTCGCGAATCACGTTTACGATGCGCTGGCCCTCGGCATCGAGTTTGGAGGCGTAGTCTTCGATCAGGATGCGCGAAAATCCGTCCACTGCCCGCAAGGGTGTACGCAGATCGTGGGACACCGAGTACGCGAAGGTTTCCAGTTCCGCATTCGCGCCTTCCAATCTCTTGTTCGTGGTCTGAAGCTCGCCGGTACGCTGGGCGACCATCTCTTCGAGGTGTTGGCGGTAGGCTGCCAGTTCCTGTTCCACCCGCTTGCGCTCGGTGACATCGCGAGCGGCGGCGAAGACTCCGGAAACCGATCCTTTCTCATCGCGGTAAAGACTCGCATTATAGAGGACGTCGGTTATTTTGCCGGAGACGTGCCGGATGGCCAGCGCATAGTCGGTCACCTGCCCCTGGTCGAACACTTGGCGATAGCCCGCCTGGGCTCTTTCGGGTTCGGTGAAATAACTTGCGAAATCGGTCCCGATGAGCGCGGTCCGCGGCACGCCGGTGGCATCTTCAGCGGCCTGATTGACATCGGTGATCTTGCCTTCCGGGCTGATGGTCACCAGTGGGTCCAGGCTGGCTTCGAGCAGGCTGCGGGAATACCGCGACACCCGCCGCAACTCCGCTTC
>DATIRX010000067.1:0-3337 GCA_035469225.1 Bryobacteraceae bacterium | reverse complement strand
ATAGATGGGAATCGATCCATCCATCAATACGGTCTGCTTGGCCATGCGCAGACCGACGACTTGGGTAAAGAAATCGACGTCTTCCTGGGCGCCGCCGGCGCAAGCTGTAATGTGGTGATAACCGGTAAGGGGGTAATTCATTGGGTCTCTCCTAAGCGAACACCCCGCCGGTACAAGCCCGTCGATCGTGGCACTCACTAAAGATCATAAGCATTGGAGCTTGTGAATACAACATCCAAGGATGGTCATCTTCCCGCGGTGTCTTCCTGACGGTAGACAATCGATCCTTCGACGCGCACCTGGTGCACACTCTCCGCTCCCGCCAGCGTGAATATCGCCGCCAGGGCCTGCTGGGGAGTTTCCGTTCGTTCCAGAACCGCCGCAAGCGGCGTATCGGCGGGCGGCCGAAGGTACAGAATATCCGCAGCCTTGCCCGGCTGGAAATCGCCGATCTCGCCTTCCAGACCCAGCGCCTCGGCGCCGGCCCGCGTAGCCAGGTAGAGCATTTGGGCCGGATCCAGCACGGCGCCCTCCGGCGCGACCCTCTGCAACAGGTAGGCCTGCAAGGCTTCTTTTAACATTCCAAAACCGGTTCCGCCGCCCACGTCCGTTCCCAGAGCAACGCGCACGCCGGCCGTCAGATGACGCTTCCATGCAAAGAGACCGCTGCCGAGCGCGGCGTTGCTGCACGGACAATGCGCGATCGCGGTACCGCCCGCGGCGAGCCGGTCGAGTTGGGAGGCGGTGGGATGGACATTGTGAGCCATCACGGCTCCGCGGCCGCCCAGTCCGAAACGCTCGTACACCGCCAGATAGTCGTTCGCCCAGGGGAAAAGCTTGGCCACTTCCGCGATTTCCAGCGGATTTTCATTCAAGTGGGTCTGAAATCGCAGCCCTTTATGTTCCTGCATCAAGGTCTGGCAGATCTCCAGCATCGCCTCGGACGCCGAAAGGGCGAAGCGCGGCGTTACCGCGTACAGCAACCGTCCGCGGCCGTGAAAACACTGGATCAAATCACTGCTATCGCGATACGCGCTTTCCGGAGTCTGGTGAAGCTCGGGACGGAGCCGCCGGTCCGACAGGACCAGTCCGCTGGCGATTCGCAGGCCGGATGCCGCACCGGCCTCAAACAGCGCAGCAGTGGCCGCGGCAAAGTGCGCGCCGAAAACCAGCGCGGTGGTGGTTCCGTGAGACGCCAGCGCATGAACGAATCCGTGGGCGATCTTGCGCGCGTGCGCCTCATCCGACATGCGAGCTTCTTCCGGAAGCGCGCACGCTTCCAGCCAGTCGAGCAACGACCGCCCCAAGCCGCCCAGCACCCTCAGCTGTGGAAAGTGTATATGCGTATCGATCAGGCCGGGCAATAGAAATCCGCCGCGCAGATCGATGACCGCAGCTTCCGGGTGGGCCGCGCGAATCGCGCCAAAGTCTCCCGAACCGGCCACGCGGCCCTTGCGGATCAGCAACCCGCCGTCCTCATGGCACTCCAGAGCCCGGTCCTCGAGAAATGGATTGCGGGGTGTGTGAAACAGGGGCGCCCGCAGCAACTCGCCCCGCTCGCCGGAAACGCCGTGCGGCTCCGTCTCGCCCAATTTCATGTTGCTACTGCTTGGACGGCTTCGGTCCTGCGGCCGGAGGACCGGCGGGCCGTTCGTTGCCGAAGTGGTCGGCGAGCTGGTCCGCGGTGAAACCGCCGTTGGGGCGGGGCTGCTCGGCCAACATGGTTGCGTTCCAGTTCTCGTAATCCTGAACCAGGCGGCGATACACTTCCGGCTGGCGATTCCTGAGGTTGGCGCGCTCCAGCGGGTCTTCGACCACGTTAAACAGGAACGTGTTCTCGCGGATCTTGAGATACTTCATGTCGCCATCGCGCGTGGCATGTTGCGATTTCTCGTTGTAGCGCCAGTAGAGTTTCCGCGAGACCGGTGCGGCGTTCTGAGTCAATGCCGCCAGCAGGCTCATGCCATCGGAAGGATAGGCCGGGTCGGGTTTAGCGCCGGCGGCGGCCAGCAGCGTGGGAAGCCAGTCCATCGAAATGGCGACTTGCTGGGAGATGCTTCCAGCTCGAATGCGACCGGGCCAGCGAACCAGAGCTGGAATCCGCAGACCACCTTCCAGGAGTTCGGTTTTCTTGCCGGTGAAGGGCCAGGTATCCGCGAAACGCTCGCCGCCGTTATCGCTGGTGAAGATCACGATGGTGTTGTTGGCGATGCCGGTGCCGGCCAGTGTCTGAAGGACCCGGCCCACCTGCACATCCATCGCGCCGACCATGCTGGCGAAGGTTTTGAGCGAGCCGCCGTCGAAGTCTATGAGGGTTCGGATGCGCTTCGATTCAGCCTCGTCATCGGGTCCCTCCCAGGGCCAATGGGGCGCGTTGAAGTGCAAGCTCAGCAGGAACGGCCGGCGGGCCGCGGCGTAATCGCTCACAGTCTTCACTGCGCGGTCGCCCAGCAGATTCGTAAGATAGCCGGTCTGCTCGATTTGTGTATCGCCATCCCATAGATCGCCTAGATCGGCAGCGACGCCGGGCGTCGGACTCGACTTGTGCGAGAAGTAATCGACGGCACCATTGTGAAATCCCCAGAAGTGATCGTAGCCGCTCTTGAGCGGGCTGAAGTTGGGCAAATTGCCGAGGTGCCATTTCCCCAGCAGCGTAGTGCTGTAGCCGGCCTGCTTGAGCAGCGACGGCAGCGTGGGATGCTCCGGCGGAAGGCCCAGGTTCGCGTTGCCGGTGCCCAGGGGCTCTGCAAGCCCGACCGGCAGGCGGTACTGGTAGCGTCCGGTGATGAGGGCCGTCCGAGTGGCCGAGCACACGGCGGAGTTGGCGTAGGCTTGCAGAAACTTCATGCCCTCCGTAGCCAGGCGGTCGATATTGGGCGTGGTGTAATCACGGCGACCGTAACAGGACAGGTCGGCGTAGCCCAGATCGTCGGCCATGATGAAGACGATGTTCGGAGGCGGGCCTTGCGCGCGGGAAGTGCGTGCGGTCAGGGCCAGGGCCAGCGGGGCTGCCAAAACATTGCGACGTGTCAGTGAATGGCTCACCGAGCCATTGTGCCGCATTTGGGATCGCGGCGGGCGAAGCCGCCCGCCCCACGCCTACTTGCGCCGGAAGACCGATTCGTCTTTCAGCAGCTTCTCGTACCGGTCGAGGTCGGTATTGTTCTCCACGCACTCGTATTCGCGGAGACGCGTACCCGGGCGAAGCATGAGAGTGCTTTGCAGCGTCCACGGCTTGGTGAGTACCGCGGGGTCTTCCATGGTGACTTCGTAGGCGATGGTGTTTTCGTCCTTGCGGGTGAATTTCTCGACGACGTGCAGCTTGTCGCTGTGGAAC
>DATIRX010000066.1:0-1620 GCA_035469225.1 Bryobacteraceae bacterium | reverse complement strand
GTGGAATAATTGGAAATCGTGTCAGCGCCGGTGCAGTAAGCCCTAAAGTACCGGTTGAAAATTGCCCAGCTCCTCAGACAGGTGGTGTAAACCCCGGGAGTGGAATACAGAGGAGGGTCGCCCATCTGCTCAGGAAACGGGACGGACTCAATATTCTGTCGGCTCTGCGCGAGAATCTGAACGGCTTACGGATTGACGGGCTTTCGCAGGTCGGTCCGATTCCGATACACTGCGCAGTTTGAGAGACAGTGACTGGACGAAGATTCTAGGATGGCCGGGGTATCGGGTCTGGCGGAGCGAGATCAGCGAACCGGCCAAGCGCTTGAAATTGTGGGTGCGCCGGAAGCGTGGGAACCGGGCTCTGGTGTGTTCCGGCTGCGGCCGTCGGGTACACGGGATCGCTGAGGTATACGAGCGGGAAGTGCGCGACCTGCCTTGCTTCGAATACCTGACGACGGTGGTGATCGAACTGTACCGCGTGAAATGCCCGGACTGTGGGTTGAAGACGGAGAAGGTGCCACAGTTGCCGAGCAAGGCCCCGTTCAGCAAACGCTTCGAGGATGCGGTGGGTCTGGCATGCGAGAGCGCAGCCGCCCGCCGCGTCGCCAAACAGTTCGGCCTGGCGGCGAGCACGGTGCGGGGCATTGATCTACGGTATCTGGAGCGGTGGTCAGCTACGCGGCGGAATCCGGCCCTACGACAGATGGGAGTGGACGAGATCCATCTGGGGAAGAAACAGAAATTCCTGACGGTGGTGAGCAATTTGGAAACCGGCGAGCCGCTTTGGTTTGGGCGGGAGCGGAAGAAAGAGACCCTGGACGAATTCTTCGCTCAAGAGCTGAGCGCCCGGCAGCGGCGCCGAATCGAAGCCGCCTGCGTGGACATGTGGAAACCGTTCCGGCTCAGCATCGAGCAGTGGGCGCCCCGCTGCCGAATCGTATACGACAAGTTCCACGTCATCCAACATGCCAATGCGGCCGTGGATGAAGTGCGCCGCGCGGAGTTCTTCCGCAAGGGCGGCAGAACGCGTGGATTGGTGAAGGGGAAACGCTGGCTGCTGCTGACGCGCTGGGTGAACCTGACCGGCAGCAAACGCCAGGAACTGAACAATCTGTTCGCGATGAATCGGCGGCTGCTCAAGGCATACCTGCTCAAAGAGGGCCTGGAGCGGCTGTGGTTCTATCGCTACGAAGGCGCGATGCTCCGCTATCTCCAGAAGTGGATTGACCAACTCCGTTGGCAACGGCTGCGACCGTTCGAAAAGCTGGCCAGGATGCTGCTCGATCACCTCGATGGTATTCTCAACTACTGCCGAACCAAGGTGCTGCTTGGGGTAGTCGAAGCCGTCAACGGCAACATCAAAGCCCTGCTACGCCGCGGCCGCGGCTATACGAATCTCCGCTACCTCCTGCTCAAAGCCCAACGCATGGCCGCGACCAGGACCCAATTCCTCGTGTTTCAAAAGGCCGCGTAAAATGACCCTCCGTTCAGATTCTCGCGCAGAGCCGGATGAAGTAAAGAAGCCTTCGCCGAAGCCGCCCACCTTGTGGAGGGGCACGTAGCCCGCGCCGTTGTAGGAGAAAGCGCGGCCGACCGTCCAGAAGAATTTCAACTTGCCGC
>DATIRX010000065.1:0-2415 GCA_035469225.1 Bryobacteraceae bacterium | reverse complement strand
CCCTCGCCTTGTATCGAATAGAAAATTTCGGAGATCTTCATGGGTATGGAAGAGGATCGTGCAGTCCCGCTTCGATGAATCCCCTGCGGCGCAGCAGGCACGAATCGCAGTGCCCGCACGGGCGGCCTTCCGGATCGGGATCATAACAGCTATGCGTGAGCGTGAAATCGACGCCCACCTTCGCTGCCAGCTTGACGATCCCCGCCTTATTAAGCTGCGATAACGGCGTGTGAATGCGCAACAGGGTCCGGCCCTCGACGCCTGACTTCGTGGCCAGGTTGGCCATGTGTTCGAAGGCGGCGATGAACTCGGGGCGACAGTCGGGATACCCCGAGTAGTCGATCGCGTTCACCCCGATGAAGATATCCGAGCACTCCAGCACCTCCGCCCACGCCATCGCATAGGAAAGAAAAATCGTGTTGCGCGCCGGGACGTAGGTGACCGGAATGCCGGACGCCAGGCTGTCCTTGGGGACTTCGATATCGTCGGTCAGCGCGCTGCCGCCGAAGGCGCGCAAGTCGATCTTGACTACGCGATGTTCCTCAACCGTAAAATGCCTGGCAATATGCGCCGCGGCCTCCAGCTCGATGCGATGCCTCTGGCCGTAGTCGAAGGAGAGCGCGTAGCACTCGAATCCGTCGCGCCGGGCCACCCCCAGACACGTCGAGGAATCCAGGCCGCCGCTCAGTAAACACACGGCTTTCATGGATTCTAGTGTAGGGCACGTCTGGCTTAAAGCAGAATGCTACTATCGTGGCGATGGCCACCTCGACGCCCCCTCCCAAACACGTTCCTTTTGTTCCCGAGAACGTAAAGATGAAGGAGTTCACGCTGCGCGCCGTGCTGCTGGGCCTGGTGATGTGCGTGATCCTCGGCGCCGCCAACGCGTACCTCGGCCTGAAATCCGGCGTCACCATCGCAGCCACATATCCTGCTGCGGTGATCGGCATGGCCGTGCTGCGCATCTGGAAGGGCTCCGTGCTGGAAGAAAATATTGCCCGCACCGCCGGATCCATTGGCGAGTCCGTGGCGGCGGGAGCCATCTTTACGTTGCCGGCCTTTGTCATCGCTGGCGCCTGGGTGAGTTTCGAGCCTGGGGAAGCCTACTGGAAATCCACGTCCATGATGATTGTGGGCGCCATCCTGGGAGTCCTGTTTGTCTCCCTGGTCCGCCGCGTCATGGTGGAAGATCCTTCGCTTCCATTCCCGGAATCCCTGGCCGCCGCGGAAATCCACAAGGCCGGACAGCGCGGCGCGGAAGCGGCCCGCTATCTCTTCTGGAATATCGGCGTAGGCTCCGTGGTGCAGCTTTTGGGGACCTTCGGGTTGTTCGCAACCGACAAAGACGTGCGCATTCCCATCGGCGAATTGGGCCGCAGCGGCGTGCGTCTGGGTCCTCTCGGCAGCCCGAATGTCATTCAGACCGGAGGAGTGTCGGTGCTCTCGGGTCCCACCGTCAGCCCCGCCTACATGGGCGTGGGATACGTGATCGGGCCGGAACTGGCCGCCCTGCAGTTTTCCGGCAGCGTCCTGGCGTGGGGCCTGCTGGTTCCTCTGTTCATGTTCTTCCTGGGGCCGCGGCTCCAGGAGTTCATTCCGGCCACGGCCGGGGAAGCCGGATGGGAAGCGCAGGCCGCAGCCGTGTGGCGTTACATCGTCCGGCCCATTGCCGTGGGAGGGATGCTGGTGGGCGCTGCGTACACGCTGATCCGTATGGGCAGCAAACTGACCTCCAGCCTGGGACGCGCGCTGAGCGAAGTGCGCCATGGCGCTCCGCCCATGGAAACAGTCGCGCGCACCGAACGCTACATGGGATCGAAGACCGTGCTCTCGCTGATCGCCGGAATGTTCCTGGTGATGATCGGGCTGTACGTCTACATTTCACAGAACTGGGTAGCCGGAGTGGTGGCAGCCGTGGTGATGCTGATCGTGGGTTTCTTTTTCGCCACCGTGTCCGGAAATCTGGTGGGCATGATCGGATCGTCCAATAATCCGATTTCCGGGCTCACGCTCTCCACGCTGATCATCGCGGCCTTGCTGATGGTCGCCTTGGGTGTGCGTGGCATCAGCGGCGTTGCCGTAGTGCTGGGCGTGGCCGCGGTGGTTTGCGTTTCTTCGGCCGTGGCCGGCGAGCTCTTGCAGGACTTCAAAGCCGGCTACATCCTGGGCGGCACGCCCCGGACCATCCAGATCGTGGAATTGATTGCCGTGGTTCTGGCCAGCGTGGTCATGTATTTTCCCGTCTACATCCTGCAGGTAGCCAACATCAAAGGCGGCGGAACCGGATTCGGCGATCCCAAGCTTCCCGCGCCGCAAGCCGGCCTGATGGCCGTCCTGGCGCAGGGGATCGTAGGCGGCGACATGCCCTGGCCGCTGGTCGTGACCGGGATTCTGTTTGGATTGGCGCTGATCCTG
>DATIRX010000064.1:0-13513 GCA_035469225.1 Bryobacteraceae bacterium | reverse complement strand
GGCGGAACCGGATTCGGCGATCCCAAGCTTCCCGCGCCGCAAGCCGGCCTGATGGCCGTCCTGGCGCAGGGGATCGTAGGCGGCGACATGCCCTGGCCGCTGGTCGTGACCGGGATTCTGTTTGGATTGGCGCTGATCCTGTTGCGCGTGCGCAGCCCTATGCTGGTGGCCGTCGGAATGTATCTGCCCATCGCCACCACCTTCGCAATTTTCGTAGGCGGCATGTTGCGCTGGGCATCGGATAGCTGGAGCGCGCGGGCAGGGAACAACGAAGCCCAAAAGGCGCGCGTGGAGAGCGTCGGTATCCTGATTGCCAGCGGCCTGATCGCGGGAGAGGCCCTCACCGGCCTGGTGGTGGCGTATTTCAAGTTCCGCGATCTGGAGATCCCTCAGGCCTTCGCATCGCCTTCCTATCTGGTCGGCTTGGTTGTGATGGCGCTGCTGGGGTTCCTGATGGTGAAGCTGCCGCTGGCCAAGGCCGGCCGGCCGGAGGACCCGGCTCCGCCCGCGGCCATCATGTGACCCGGCGACCCGTCATTCTTGCCCTGGCGGCCGTTTTGGGAATGTGGCTGTGGCAGTTCGCCACGGTGCACTTGAACTACGGCGGCAACTGGACGGCTCTGTTCTGCATCAATCCCGACTGGCCCCGGCCGGCCTTCGCCGTGCCCGAGAAGCTGTACACGTTTCCTGGATCGGGCTACGACGGGCAGCAGTATCACCTCATCGCCCACGATCCCTGGATGCGACGCGGCGCGGTCCTGGCGCTGGACGATCCGCCGCTGCGCTACCGGCGCATTCTGGTTCCCGCGCTGGCGTGGGCGCTGGCGCTGGGCCGCGATTCCGCCGTCCATACCGCCTACCTGGCCGTGATCCTCGGATCCGTGTTCCTGGGCGTCTATTGGCTCGCGCGAGCCATCGCGAGCCGCGGACGGCATCCTGCCTGGGGCCTAATGTTTGTGATCATGCCCGGGTCGCTGATCTCCATGGACCGCATGACGGTCGACGTGGCTCTGGCGGCCTTGACCGCTGGGTTCGTTTTGTACAGCGAGCCGCCGACGGGATGGAAGGTGCTGGTGATTCTCGCCTGTGCCGCCTTGACGCGCGAAACCGGCCTCCTGCTGACGGCCGGGTATGGCATGTTTCTCCTTTCGCGCCGCCGCTTTGCCGATTTGCCGCGGGCGGCAGCCACCGCGTTGCCGGCTATTCTCTGGTACGTGTATGTGGGTCGTCACACGCCGCCCGAGCCGCCGGGTAATTTCGGCAGCCTCATACCGCTGGCGGGGTGGATCGAGCGCGTGGCGCATCCAGTTGTGTATCCGTTGACGCATTGGCAGGCCTTGCGAGCCGTCGAGCTGGATTACGTCGCGCTGGCAGGCGTTGCCCTCATGCTGGGTCACGCGGCCTGGCTCGCCTGGTCCCGGCGCTGGAACGCGCGCGCCGCCGCGATCTATGTTTTCGCCGCCGCGATTATTTTCATCGGCAGCCGCAGCGTGTGGGAAGACGCCTTTGGCTACGGCCGCGTGGTGACGCCGCTGATGGTTCTGCTGGCGGCGGAAGACTCCCGGCCGAAGCTGGCTTTCGCACCGGTTGTGCTGATCGACGCCCGGATCGGCCTGAACTTTCTGAAACAGATCATCGGTGTAATCCGTGCCCTAATGTAGGGGCGAGGCATGCCTCGCCCGATGCTAGAGTAAGTAATTGCCTCGCGTCGTATCCTCCCCCAATTCGGCCTCCGCCAGCGGTGTTCTGTGGACCCAACTGTATCTGGGCCTGGGATTCACCACCATGGCGACGCTCATCATGGAGCTGGCCCTGACGCGGATCTTCTCGGTGGTCTTCTACTACCACTTCGCATTCCTGGCGATTTCCGTGGCCCTGTTCGGCCTGGGAGCCGGTGGAGTGTTCTCCTACGTGATCGCCGCGCGTCCCGGCAACATCTATCAGAAGCTAGGCTCGCTGGCATTGTCCGCGAGTCTGTCGGTTGTCCTGGTCCTGTGGTTCATCCTTTCCCGGGAAAGTAACGGTGTCTGGACGCTGACGGCGGTCTACTTCGCATCGGCGGTTCCGTTTTTCCTGGCCGGCGCAGTCGTCTCCATCGCGATTTCGGAAGCCATCGAACGCGTGCATCAGGCCTACTTCTTCGACCTGGCCGGCGCGGCGGTCGGCTGCCTCCTGCTGATCAAGTTTCTGGATATTGCCGGAGGTCCCGGCACGGTCATCGCCGCGGCCGCGGTCTATGCGATCGCTGCGGCGCTCTGGTATAACCAGGCGCGCCAGGACGGTTTGCGTATCGGCGCCGTTCTGGTCGCGCTGCTGATGGTGATTCTGATGGTGGTCAACGGCAAGACCCATTGGTTCGATGTCCATTGGGCCAAAGGCTTGCCGATACCGGAAGAGCGTTTCTCGGCATGGAACAGCTTTTCTCGCGTGGGTATTGAGTTTGTGAAAAACCCCGACGGCCGGGATGGCAACTGGCTGATCCGCATCGATGCCGATGCCGCTACCGGCATTCCCACTGCGTTCGACTGGGAGCGCGGTCTCACCGACGACCAGCGCGCCAGCCTGCTGCGCCAGGGACCCGGCTTCCCCTATGCTCTGCGGCGCGGCGCCAAGACTCTGATCATCGGCGCCGGCGGCGGATACGATGTCTCGCGTGCGCTGGCCTCGGGCAGCAAGGATGTGACCGCTGTCGAAATCAATCCCCTGATCGCCAACAAGATCATGCAGGAAGTCATGGTGAAGGATAACCATGGCATCTACTCGCTCCCGGAAGTTCATCTGTTTGTCGAAGACGGCCGCTCGTTTGTGCGCAGCAGCACGGAGAAATATCAGGTGCTGCAGGCAACGCTCGTGGATACCTGGGCATCCACGGCGGCGGGTGCGTTTGCCTTGTCCGAAAATAACCTCTATACCTCGGATGCCTTCTCAGACTATCTGTCGCACCTCACCGATGACGGGATGCTGGCGTTTACGCGCTGGGGATTCGAGCCTCCGCGCGAATCGCTGCGGCTGGTTTCCCTTGCCATGGACGCGCTGGCGCGGCTGGGAGAATCGGATCCCGCCAGCCACGTGATCGCGGTGCGCGACGATGCCACCAAGATCAACGGCTGGGGCGCGCAGGACACGGTACTGGTCTCACGCAAACCGTTTTCTTCGGCCGACCTGGAAAATGCCCGCAGATTAGCCGCCGAGTCGCGTATGGAGCTGGTATACCTGCCCGGCCAGTCGTCTCATAACGCGTTCGGCGAGCTGCTGGCCGCCGCCAATCCGGTGCAATTCTGGAGAACCTACCCTTTCGATGTTTCTCCGGTCGGGGACGATCGCCCGTTCTTCTTTTATACCGTCCAGCCGCGCGATCTGTGGAGTTTCGTCAAGAACGCCAGCCGGGAAAGCGCCGACTATAAGGTCAATCGCGCGGTCCCGCTGCTGTTCGGGCTGATGGGATTGAGCATCGTCGTCACCGGTCTCATCCTGATCTTGCCGCGGCTCTTACTGGGCAGCCGCCTTCCGAAACAAAAGAACGTAATGACGTTCCTGTGGTACTTCCTGTGCCTCGGGGCGGGCTACATCCTGGTGCAAGTCGCGCTGATCCAAAAGTTCGTCCTGCTGTTGGGACATCCCACCTACGCCCTCACGGTGATCGTGTTTTCGATGCTGGTGGCCAGCGGCGTGGGCAGCTACTGTAGCGGAAGCGTGATCGCCGGCAACGATGCGCGGCTGGTGAAAGTTCTGGCCGGCGTCGCGGCCCTGGTGGCGATCCTGGCGTTCGCGGCCACGCCCCTGGTCAGCGCCGCGGCGGGCTGGTCCTTGCAGGCCAAGATCATCCTGACGACGCTGGCCGTCGCCCCCGCTGCGTTCCTGATGGGCATGCCCTTTCCGAGCGGTCTTCGACGCCTGGAGCAGCGTCACGCGCCGTCGGTTCGCTGGGCCTGGTCGCTAAACGCGGCTGCCAGCGTACTGGGGTCGGCCAGCGCGATCTTCCTGGCCATCTACATCGGCCTGCGCTCCACGCTGCTGGTCGGGGCGGGGCTGTATCTTTGCGCACTGCTGTTGATTCTGGCCACGCGGCAGCGCGGCATCGTCCGGCCGGCATGAACAGGCGCCGCGTGACTCTCCGCATCCTGATCCTGGCGGCGGCCATGATGGTGGTTTCCTGCGGACCCGCATCGCCCCGGAGCGTCCCTGAATACGGCTACGAGGTGGTGCACACCTATCCGCACGACACCTCGGCCTTCACGGAAGGACTGTTCTATCTGGACGGGTACCTCTATGAAAGCACCGGGCTCGAGCGGCAATCGTCGATTCGCAAAGTGAAGCTGGAGACCGGCGAGGTCCTCCAGCGGTACGATCTTCCTCCCCGGTACTTCGGCGAGGGCATTGTCAATTGGAAGGATCGCCTGATTCAGCTTACCTACCAGACGCATGTCGGATTCGTATACGACCTGGCCGGCTTTCGAGTCCAGCGCCAGTTCGAGTATCCCGGCGAAGGATGGGCGCTGACTCAGGACGGCAAGCGCATTCTCATGAGCGATGGCACATCCGAGATTCGCTTCTGGGATCCGGACACGTTGCGCGAGACCGGGCGGATCACCGTCACCAACCAGGGCCAGCCCCTGAAGAACGTGAACGAACTCGAATGGGTGAATGGCGAGATCTACGCGAACGTCTGGCTCACCGACCTGATGCTTCGAATCGACCCGTCCAGCGGCGCGGTGGTGGGCATCGCCGACTTGAGCGGATTGCTCAGCCGGGCGGACTACAAGGAAGGCGAAACTGACGTGCTGAATGGCATCGCCTACGATGCCAAGGGCGGCCGGCTGTTCGTCACCGGGAAACGATGGCCTAAGGTTTTCGAAATCCGTTTGGTGAAACAATAGCGGTACATGATACAAGGTATCTGGAGGCACTATGCGTTCCAGACTGACCCATTGCGTTGTCCTCAGCTCGGCTCTGGTCTCGTTGGCTTTCGGCCATATCCGGATCTATCCCACGGATTCCACCCACGGCGCTCGCGAGAAGTACACCATGCGCGTTCCCAATGAGAAGCAGGTCGCGACCGTTCGCGTGGAAGGCGAGTTCCCTCAAGGCCTGAACGTCTACGATTTCGAATTCAAGCCCGGATGGAAGCTCGACTTCAAGAAAGATGCCAAGGGCAACATCGTGGGCGCCACCTGGACCGGCAAGATCGTGCCGTATGAATTCGTAGAGTTCGGCATGCTTGGTTTGAATCCCAAGGAAGGCTCCGAGCTGGTGTGGAAATTCGTGCAGTATTACGAGGACGGATCGAAGGAGGAGTTTATGGGACCGGTGGGTTCCCGCCTGCCTTCCCCGGTCACGGCCTTGAAGCCGGCTCCTCCTGCGAAATAGCGCGTAGCAAAGCCCACTCGGCGTGTTCCCGAACCGTCGCGTCCGGATGCTCCACCAGGCGCTGCAGGGCTTCCCGGTCGCCCTCGGCGTGCCGGTTGCCGAGCGCCACGGCGGAGTTGCGAATCAGTCCGGAGTACCTGGCCCTCTCGACCGGAGTCGTTCCGAAACGCTGGTGAAAAGCCTCAGGCGACAATGCCGCGAGTTCCCGGAGTGGAATACCAGTGCCGGCAAACGCCGGATCGCCGGTCACGGGAGCGCGTGCGTTCCAGGGACACACGTCCTGGCAGATGTCGCAGCCGAACACGTGCTCTCCCATGCCTGCCCGAAGTTCTTCCGGTATCGGGCCGCGCAGCTCAATGGTCAGGTAGGAAATGCAGCGGCGCGAGTCCACCTGCCAGCCCTCCAGCGAGGGCACTAAAGCTTGTGTTGGACACGCATCCACGCAACGCGTGCAACTTCCGCAGCGATCGGGGGGCGGGGCGCCCGGCTCCAGGTCGAGGGACGTCACGATCTCGCCCAGGAAGAACCACGATCCCAGCGGCTCGTTAATGAGACACGTGTTCCTGCCGATCCAGCCCAGCCCGGCCAGGCGCGCGTAGCTGCGCTCCAGCAGCGGCGCGGTATCCACGCAGATCTTCCATTCGAAGGGCTCGATTGCGGTCAGCAGCGTGACCATCTCTTGGAGCGCCCGGCGCATCACCACGTGGTAATCCTGGCCCCATGCGTATCTCGAAATCCGTGCGTCGCCCGGCTGGCGGGGCGGATCCGGCGTGTTGTACAGTTTGCCGACGCAGATCACCGAGCGGGCGCTGGGCAGCAGATTGCGAACATCCCGCCGCACGTCCGCCCGCCGATCCGTGAGGTAGCGCATCTCACCGGCCATGTCGGCCGCGACCCATTCCCGGTAACGATCGAAGTCCGCGGGCGCATCCCCTGGATGAGCGGCTGAGGCGACTCCCGCGAGTTCAAATCCGCACTGGTGGGCGATTTGCCGGACGGTCTCCGCGCGCATAAGCCGAGTATCAGCGAGAATAGGAAGTTATGCAAGAATCCTTCCGGATCGGCCTGGTGCAGATGAGCTGCTCGCTCGATCCGAACGAGAATCTGGCCAAGGCAGAATGGAAGATCCGTGAAGCTGCCGGCAAAGGCGCGCAGGTTATCTGCTTGCCGGAGCTGTTCCGGTCGCAGTATTTCTGCCGCGAAGAGAACGCGGCGTTGTTCGCGCTGGCCGAATCCATCCCCGGTCCTTCCACCCAGGCTTTGGGAAAACTTGCGCGCGAGCTAAAGGCCGTGATCGTCGGCTCGTTATTCGAGCGCCGGGCATCGGGGCTGTATCACAACACGGTCGCCGTGCTGGGCCCGGATGGAGAAATCGCGGGACTGTACCGCAAGATGCACATTCCCGACGATCCGTTGTATTTCGAAAAGTTCTACTTCACGCCGGGCGATCTGGGGTTCAGCAGTGTGGCGACGCCGTTCGGCAAGCTGGGAGTCTTGATCTGCTGGGACCAGTGGTATCCCGAAGGTGCGCGCATTGCGGCGCTCTCCGGCGCCGACCTCTTGGTTTACCCCACCGCCATCGGCTGGCATCCTTCCGAGAAGGCCGAGTATGGAGCGGCCCAACTGGACGCATGGCGAACCATCCAGCGTTCGCACGCCATCGCCAACGGAATCTATGTGGCCGCGGTGAACCGCGTGGGTTACGAAGGACCTCCCGACCATGGTCTGGAGTTTTGGGGCTCGTCCTTTGTCGCCGATCCGTTTGGACAGGTTGTAGCACAAGGTTCCTGCGACCAGGAAGAAATCCTGATCTCCGAGTGCGATCCGCGCCGCATGGAAGACGTTCGCCGCAACTGGCCGTTCCTGCGCGATCGCCGCATCGATGCGTACGCGCCCATTCTGCAGCGATGGCTCGACAAGTAGCGCCGCTCGCGAAAGATGCCGCCGGCTTCCGCATGCCGGCCGAGTGGGAGCCCCACCAGGCCACCTGGCTGGCATGGCCCCACGAGAAATCCGACTGGCCCGGCAAATTCGCTCCCATCCCGTGGCTGTATGGCGAAATCGTGCGCCAGCTTGCGCGCGTGGAGCGTGTTCGCATCCTGGTCCAGGACGGCGATGCGGATCAGCGCGCCCGGCGGATTCTGAAAAAGTGCCACGCCGATCTGGCGGCCGTCGAGTTCTTCCAGCACGCGACAGATCGAAGCTGGACGCGCGATTACTGCCCGCTGTTTGTGAGGAACAAGGCCGGCGACGTCGCCGCCACGCACTGGCGCTTCAACGGCTGGGCCAAGTACGATAACTGCCGCGATGATGCGCGCACGCCGGCTTTCATCGCGGGCCAGCTCAAGATGCAGCGCTTCGAGACCGGGCTTGTCCTGGAAGGCGGCAGTATCGACGTGAACGGGGCGGGGAAGCTGCTCACCACCGAAGAATGCCTGCTCTCCGACATCCAGGCGCGCAACCCTGGACTCGGCCGCCAGGGAATGGAGCGCGCCTTTCATGACTTTCTCGGAATCCGGGAAGTCATCTGGCTGAACCGCGGCATTGCCGGCGATGACACGCACGGTCACGTCGACGACCTGGCGCGCTTCACGGATACCGATTCGGTCGTCATCGTCGTCGAGCGGGACAAGTCGGATGTCAATCATGATCCCTTGAAAGAGAACCTGGATCGGCTGCGCGGCCGCAGGGATCTGCGGGTCACGACTCTGCCGATGCCCGAGCCGGTGTACTTCGCGGGCCAGCGACTCCCGGCCAGCTACGCCAATTTCTATATCGCGAATAACCTGGTGCTGGTTCCCACCTTCGGCGATAAGAACGACGCCGCGGCGCTGCGAACGCTTGAGGCGCTCTTCCGCGACCGATCCGTCGTCGGCATCCCTTGCCGCGACTTGGTGTTGGGACTGGGCACCCTGCATTGCATGACCCAGCAGCAACCGGCGTAGCAAAATCGGGCATTAGGTCCCATATCGCCGGATGTAGGGGTTAAAACTTAGCTCAAACGGACCATGCCGGGTATACAATGCCGCATAGGAGATTGACGAATGCGATTGTCCATGTGGTTTCTCTTAGCCGCCGGCTGTGCGAGTTCAGCCCAGGCCGCGCTTCAGGAGCGGCTGAATGGTGCGGCGGTCTACGACAGCGACCTGAACGTTACGTGGCTCACCAACGCGAATCTGCCCCAGACCAATACGTTCAACATTATTGCCATCGCCCCGAGCGGCGCCATGACGTGGAACACAGCTCAGAGCTACATTGTCGCGATGAACGCGGCCAACTATTTGGGATTTTCTACCTGGCGGCTGCCCACCACGCTGCAGCCTGATCCGAATTGCACCAATCAAGACGTTGGCAATCATGTTTCCTACGGCTTCGGTTGCACCGGCAGCGAGATGGGTCACCTGTTCTACAACGAGCTGGGCGGCAGCGTCAACACACCCATATCCGGCGTCCACACTGCAAACTACAACTTCTTCCGCAACCTTCAAGACGGGACCTATTGGTCGGACACCACCAACTCTCTCGATTCTTCGAGCGCTTGGGTTCTTCAATTTCAGAATGGCTCTCAGCAAACCGCCCCCAAGCCGACCAGCACCTTTTTTGTATTGGCGGTGATTTCCGGCGATGTGGCTTCACCCAAGGTTCTGCCGCAGATCGCGTTCGGAGGAGGATGGTATTCGGCGCTTTATTTCACCATGAGCGGCACCGGTAGCGCCTCATTCCAAGTCAATTTCGTAAATGCGGACGGCACCCCCTTGAATGTGCCCTCCTTCGGCGCAGCTTCGACCACGGTGAATCTGGTGGGGCGCGGCACGGCGTTCGTCGAGGCTCCCAATACCGGTCCGTTGAGCCAGGGTTATGCGACGTTCTCTCTCCCGCCGGGCGTCACCGGCTATGGCGTGTTCCGGCAGAGCGTGGAAGGCCGGGCCGATCAGGAGGCGGTAGTGCCGCTTTCGAGCGCGGCCTCAACCTCCAGCACGCTCATATGGGATGACACAAATCTCATCACCGCCGTCGCCATCGTCAACCTAAGCTCCGCCGCCAATATCGTAACCGTGACCGCACGGGATTTTCAGGGCAGAACTTTGGGCACGTCGCGAGTGTCCATTCCCGCCAACGGAAGAGTAGCGGCGGCTTTGCGGGACCTGCCGGGTCTGGGGACTATCGTCGGCAATCGCGGCACGGCCGATTTCACGGTGACCACTGGGAATGTCGCGGTGCTGGGGTTGAGGTTCCGGCTTCTGTCCTTCACCTCGATTCCGACGCTGGACAAATAGGACTAGAAAATGAAGCTGACGCCGCCCCGCACAGCGCGCGGCGCGTTGGTCAGGACGGCTTGGCGTCCCTGCGCGTGGACCGTCGTGTATCCCTGCGCCAGCAGGTTGCGCATGTCCGCGGTGATTTCCATATGCAGGCCGCCGATCGCCGGCAGAGGCTGGCGGGCGTAGACATTCCAGCCGATCCTCTGATCGGTTTCTCCGGTCAGGGAAACGTGCGTGGGCATCAGAACGCTGAAATCCGTCCATCCGTAGCTGCTTGCCACGTGGGTTCTGGTGAAGGGCACGGAGGTTTCCGCGCGAGCCGTGACCCACGAGCGCGGGGCGCTGCGGACGCCCGAACGAAGATCATCGCCGCTGGCCGGAAGTCCTTCGGGAGATCGTTGCAGCTCAAGTCCGTCGGTGCGCCCGGCTGCGACTGAGACGGCTGCGTGGTCGCCCAGCGATTGCGTGACCGAAGCCGTATAGCCCAGGCGGCGATAGTCGCCCATGTTGAATACGATCCCCCGCGAGCCCAGGTCCGGAAGCAGGTCGCCCGGTTCCACGAAGCCGGAGTCGCCGGACAAGAGAAAAGCGGCGTCCGAAACTTCCTCGCCATACACGGACGCGCGATAGGTCCGGGAGCCCCGGACGAGTTTGTAGCCGGCTTCCACCACCTTGGTGCGCTCCACCGCGGCGCGGTTGTCGCGGCGCGAGATTCGCATCACCTGTCCCAAGGCCGCCAGATCGTTGTTCAAGTCCTTATTCAAATCCTGCTGACCGCCGCCGGCCAGCAGCTCCACCGGCTGGGTGCCTGAACTCACGGCCAGTTGCAGCGTGCTGTCGTTGCCCGCATCGTAGGTGGCTCGAGCGAAGGGATTGGCCGAGTTGATGCGTCCAAACAGCGAGACCGACTCCAGGCTGAACCCGTATTCCAGATGAATCACGTCCGCCAGGTCCATCTTGTCGAAGGAGGAGATGGTGGCGGTGCGCAAGACCGGCGTGTCCGATCCGGGTGCTCCGGATCCCATCAGGCTGGGGAGATAATTCTGGCGAACGGTCAGGGCCAGCTGCGGTCCGGCACCGTTGCCGTTGTCGCGGCGGTAGGTGGTCCGGAAACCGGCCGACGGCAAACCGCTGGAGGCATACCCTACGTTGCCGCTCACGTGCACTCGCGACGACCCATTCACGGAGGTGGCCAGCACGAACGCGGTTCCCAGGTCCTGGGTGACTCCGCTCAGCGCATCGCTGTCGCCCGCCGACAGTCTCAGCAGCCCGCTGGTATCGGAAAACAGGGAGGCCACGGCGCTCCGCGAAGAACTCGTCTGGGGCAACAACCGCAGCACCGGCCGCGTGGCATGCGACGATCGCAGCACCCACTTCCAAGAGTCGCTCATCAGGGCGCCGTCGGCGGACGAGAGGGGAACCATCTCAATGCTGCTCAGCGCGCTGGTCAGTTGAATCTTCAGCAGGTTTTCCGAGCCTGCCAGTACCGGGATATTGCGCCGCAGCGCCGGAACGAAACTCGCCAGGCTGACGCGAATCGAGTACACATCCGGGGTCAGGCTATCGAAGACGAACTTTCCATCCTGGTTGCTAAGGGCCCGGCGGACCAATTCGTCGTAGCGGTTGTAGAGCGATACCGCTGCGCCCATCTGCGAAACTCCATTTGAGTTTCGGACTTCGCCCAGGATTTGTCCGGAGAGGGATGTGGATTCGCCGGCGCGTAATGCCGGTGTCAGGCCAACCATGCCTGCGATCAGGCCGAACTGAATAGCCAACTTCAGCAAGCTCATGCCTTGGAGCTAAAGCTAACCCTATAATACAGTAAACGTGGCAGTGGGGGTCAGCGTCTCATTCCGGTTCTTGTCCGTCACCTTCATCTTCAGCGTGTAATTCCCCGGCGCGAAATTCTGCAGCGGCAGCAATTTTTCAATCACCATCTGCGCTTTCGTCACGTCCTCGGTAAAGTCGAAAATGGGGTCCGTGGAGCCGTTCTTGAATACCTGGTACTGGATGTCTCCGGACAGCTTGTGGGTGGTCTCGTCCTGCTCGAAATTGTAGACCTGCAGGTAGATTCCCACTTTCTCATCGCGCCGGAAGGTGGTGTTTACGCGCGGCCGGACTTTGCTGGCTCCAATCACGAATTGACCCGTCCCGATACTCTTGGAAGGCAGTTTCTCGATCATATCGGCCAGGACCAGGGAACTCGTCCCCAGCCGGTCGTCTTCGAGTCGCGGGACGTCCAGACGTTGTTCGTAGGTGGTGGTGTTACCGCCCACCACATCTTTCGCCGCTACGGTTAAGCGGTAGGTGCCGGGCGCCAGGTACATTTGTTTTTGATAGATCGCCGATCCCGCGGTGGCTTGCTGCAACAGTTCGGCGGGAATGGGCGGGATGGAGACCACTTCTTCGATCGGCCGGTTCACCTGGCGGCGGGTCAGCGTTTCGATTTTTGCAAAGATGTTCACCGCCGCTTCCGCTACGCCTTCCTTCTGCTTGTACTGCAGATCCTTGCGCTCGAACTGGATGGTCAGGTTGGTAATCACATTGGATCCGGTCAGCGGGAAGTAGTCCACGCGAACCTTCATCGGCAGCAGGTTGTATTTGATGGTGGATTGGACCAGGGCTTCCAGATCCTTGAACTTGACGGCGGGAGCTTTCTGCAGGTTGGTGTATTGCGACAGCCGCTCGAACTGGTTCATCTTGGCCGGTAACGGCATGCCGCCGGTTCCCAGCAGCGTTCCATCGGTGCGGGTGAAGCGATCGGCTTTGTTGGCCATGCCCAGCTGCTCGTACAGCGTCAGGCCGGCGCCCGGCACGCGGGACAGCGCGTCCTTCTCGGACGGGTCCATGGTGAGGTGATACTCGTTGGTCATGGACGGATCGACGAACTCGATCTCCACGTCCGACCCGCAGCATTCCAGATACCGGTAGCGCCATTTTTCGTAGGGGAAAAACGTGGTGCTGCCGCCGCCTTCTTCAATGGGCCGCTCGCCGGGTCCGCCCGAAGTATGCGAATCGTTTTCATCCGGCGGTCCGAACTTGATGTAGATCTGGCCGCGGTCGGTCTTCCAGCCCGGGATGCCCGAGGCAAAGCGGTCATTGGCCCAGGCAATGCGCCGGTAATGTTCTTCCTTGAACTCGTTTTCTTCGGTGTCGGGCGTTGGATCGCGGCGCAGCCAGAAGTTCTCGATGAAACTCTGCTTTTCGTCGTCCGTTTGCAGGCGCTTGAACGCGGTGCGCTCTTCGTCGCTGATGATCCAGCGGACCTCTTCGTCCAGCCACTTGTTGTAGGGAGAGGCCAGCTCCTTGCGAAGCCGGTTCTCGGCCGCGCGCTTCTGTCCCTCCGTCATGGGCTTGGCGACGGTCTCGCGCTTTTGCTTGTCTTGAGAGGCTTTCTTGCCCTTATCGTCCGCTGCCCGGGACGCTACCACGAGCGCGAAAATCGTGCAAAAAACAAGCAACACCCTAGACGGCATAGGTTTAACCACCTGTGTAAGATTCTACCCCGGTCTGGGGACGTGAGCAATGGGCTATCGGTTTCGCCGTTGTGGCTCCAGGAGTTGCCTCGTTACTGGAGGGGTCCTCACGGTTGCCGGGGCTAACTTCTTGGGAACATACGTAGTACTTGCTTTCGGCCCGATTCCCTTGTGGCCACGGGAGAACTTTGCTTCGATCATGCGGCCAGGGCCGCTCTTACACGCTCGTAGGTGACTTCGAGCGTTTCCGGCAGCACGCGCGTTTCGGCCACGGTGGTCATGAAGTTGGCGTCCCCGGTCCAGCGCGGCAGCACATGCATGTGGATGTGGCCCGGAACACCGGCGCCCGCCGAGTCGCCCAGGTTCATTCCGATATTGAGCCCGTCAGGTTTGTAGAGACCCCTGAGA
>DATIRX010000063.1:0-11149 GCA_035469225.1 Bryobacteraceae bacterium | reverse complement strand
CAATTCCAACAGCGCGTCGATTGTTTCGGCGTACGCCGGCCAGACCATCGCGCGATACGCCGCCGAAGTTATGGAAGACCGCCAGCGCCAGAAGCTGGTAGCTGCCGGGGTCCCGATGCACCCTGCGATTCCCCAGGTGGTCACCGAAACTCGCGTGTGGTTCAATCCCGAGCTCAAAAGCCGCAATTACTTCATCCCCGGCGTGATCGTCAACATCATCATGCTGACCACGCTTTCGCTCACTACCATGGCGATCGTCCGGGAAAAAGAGCTCGGCACCATGGAGCAGCTGATGGTGACGCCCATCCGTCCGGCCGAGTTGATCCTGGGCAAGACCCTGCCGTTCGTGGTGATCGGCTTTTGGGACATGCTGCTGGTGCTGGCGGCATCGCTGGTGATTTTCCATGTGCCCTTCGCCGGAAGTTTCTGGCTGCTGAGCCTGGCGTCGCTGCTCTTCATCCTGACGACGCTGGGGGCCGGACTGTTCATCTCCACCATCTCGCGTACCCAGCAGCAGGCCAACATGGCTACGTTTCTGTTGTTTCAACCGTTCATGATGCTGAGCGGCTTCACCTTTCCCATCCGCAGCATGCCCGCCGGGGTGCAATGGTTCACCTACTTCAACCCGATGCGCTATTTCCTGGAAGTGGTCCGCGGCATTTTTCTGAAAGGCTCGGGATTCGACACGCTGTGGCCGAATCTGGCCGCGCTGGCGGTCTTCGGAGTGGCGATTCTGTGGATGAGCATCCAGCGGTTTCATAAGAACCTGGAGTAGGGGCGAGGCACGCCTCGCCCGCGCTACACTGAAAATACATGGATTCCCGCCGAAATTTCGTGGGGAAAGTGGCCTATGGCCTGGCCGGGACCCTGGCCGCCGGTCCGGCCCGCGTGCTGGGCGCCAATGATCGCGTCCGCATCGGCATCATCGGCGCGGGTGACCGCGGGATGGAACTGGTAAACCACATCCGCGTCTGTCCCAATACCGAAATCGCCGGCTTCGCCGACATCTATGAAAAGCGGCTGGAAACCGCTGCCGGCAGCGCACCGGGCGCGGCCATCCATCGCGATTATCGCAGCCTGCTCGAAGATTCCTCGGTGGATGCGGTGATCATCGCCACTCCGCAGCATCTGCACGCCCAGCAGTTTTGCGATGCGATTGCGGCGGGCAAACACGTCTATCTCGAAAAGGCCATGGCGCTGACCGTTCCGCAAGCCAGGCAGATGCGCGCGGTTTACGAAAACGACCGCCGCCGTCATGTGGTCCAGATCGGGCACCAGGCTTGTTCCACCGGGCATGCGGCCGATGTCCGGCAGTTTCTGGCGCGTCCGGAGCGCATGGGAAAAATCACAGCGATCGCCATGCAGATGCATCGCAACACTCCGGTGAATAAACCGCAGTGGGCTCGCCCGGCGCTGCTGACGTCCGATCTGACGCCGGCCCGGCTGGACTGGGCTCAATTCCAGGGCGATGCGCCGCATCATTCCTTCGACCCGAACCGTTTCGTGCACTGGCGCTATTTCTGGGACTACTCAGGCGGAAGCGTCTTTGAGAACATGAGCCAGCAGCTCAGCTTCTGGTACGGAACCCTGAATCTGGACATTCCGCAGGCGGCCACCATGAAGGGCGGCGTCTACTTGTGGAAAGACGGACGCCAGGTTCCCGATACCGTCAGCGTGACGCTGCAGCAGCCCGAAGAAATCATGATCAACTGGGTATCGGGCCTGGGAAACAACCATCTGGGAGTGACCGAGGACGTCCTGGGGACGCATGGAAGCATTTCGCGCGCAAGCCAGGTTCGCTACGTTCCGCAGAAGGTGAATCGCCCCGATTTGCAGGAAATGGTGGGCCGCTCGGCGCACGTTCCCCAGGCGCATCTCCAGAATTTCCTGGACTGCGTTCGCATGGGCGGCGAACCCAATTGCCCGTTCGAGCTAGGCTATCGCGTGGCGATTGCGTGCCGCATGGCGGTGGATAGTTATCGCGAGGGCCGCACCGTCCGCTGGGACGCGCAGCGCGAGGAAATCGTCTAAGCCCCCCGTTGCCCCATGGATTTCGGATTCACCGAAGAACACCATCAGCTTCGCAAAACCATCCGCGCGTTTACCGAGGCCGAAATGCTGCCCCACGTCATGGAGTGGGACGAGTCGCAGGTTTTCCCGGTAGACATCTTCAAGAAGCTCGGCGACCTGGGGGTGCTGGGGGCCGTGTTTCCCGAAGATCTGGGCGGATCCGGGTATAGCTACGTGGACTATTCGATTCTGGTCGAAGAACTGGCCCGCGTGGATCCTTCGATTGCGCTCAGCATCGCGGCGCACGTCTCGCTGTGCTCGAATCACATCTTTCTCGCCGGGAATGACGAGCAGCGGCGGGCGTACATTCCCCGGCTCGCGTCTGGAACAGCGATTGGCGCGTGGGCTCTCACCGAGCCTGAGTCCGGCTCCGATGCCGGCGGCACGCGGACGGCGGCAGTGCGGCAGGGGGACTGCTGGGTTCTGAACGGCAGCAAGACGTTCATCACCAATGCGCACATCGCCGACGTATTCGTCATCATGGCCATGACCGACCGGGCCCAGGCAGCGCACGGCATCTCCGCGATCGTCGTCGAAAAGAACACGGCGGGGTTTCGTGCCGGCAAGAAGGAAAATAAGCTGGGCATGCGCTGCTCGCCCACGGGCGAGCTGATCTTTACCGATTGCCGGGTGCCGGCTGCAAACCTGATCGGCAGGCAAGGTGAGGGATTCATCGATAGCTTGCGCGTGCTGGATGGCGGGCGCATCTCCATCGCGGCTTTGAGCGTCGGCGTAGCGCAAGGCGCCTACGAGGCGTCGCTTAAATATTCCAAGCAGCGGAAGCAGTTCGGACGCTTTATCTCGGAATTCCAGGCGATCCAGAACAAACTGGCGGACATGGCAACGGAGATCGACGCGGCACGCCTGTTGACGCTTCGCGCGGCCTGGATGAAGGATACCGGAGCCGGCGTGAACAAAGAGTCGTCGATGGCCAAGCTGTACGCGTCCGAAGTCGCCGTGCGCGTGGCCAATGAGGCCGTGCAAATCCATGGCGGATACGGATTCATCAAAGATTATCCGGTCGAAAAATTCTATCGCGATGCCAAGCTGTGCACCATCGGTGAGGGCACCAGTGAAATCCAACGGCTGGTGATCGCGCGCCAGCTGCTGAAGAGCTAGAGGCTCAATGTCAGAAACCGCCGACAAGATCGTCAGTGGTGATCTGCGGGCGCTGGCTCGCGCCGCAACCTGGATCGAAAACCGCCGTCCCCAGGCCGAGCCCTTGTTGCGCGAGCTGTTTCCGCACATCGGCCGGGCGCTCATTGTGGGCGTAACCGGTCCTCCCGGCGCCGGCAAGAGCACTCTGTGCGATCAGCTTGCGCGGCTTCTTCGCGGGGAAGGGAAGACCGTCGCGGTGATCGCGGTCGATCCCAGCAGCCCTTATTCCGGCGGAGCGATTTTGGGCGACCGCATCCGCATGCAGGATCACTTCGCCGATCCGGGTGTATTCATCCGTTCCATGGCGACGCGCGGAGCGCTGGGCGGTCTGGCTCGCGCGGCCACCGAGATGACCATGCTGCTCGATGCGGCCGGCCGCGACGTGATTCTGGTGGAAACCGTCGGGGTAGGGCAGGATGAAGTTGAAATCGCGCGACTGGCTCACGTCACTCTGGTGGTGCTTACGCCGGGCGCGGGCGACGATGTGCAGACGCTTAAAGCGGGTATTATGGAGATCGCTCAAGTGTTCGTCATCAACAAGGCCGATCTCCCGGGCGCGGATAAACTCGAGCGCGAAATTCACATGACCCTGGGCCTGGCGCACGGACCGCAGCCTGAAATCGTCAAAACGGTTGCGCTGGAGGGCAAGGGCGTGGAGGACGTGCTCGCGGCCGCCCGGCGGGCCGAGCCCCGGGGACGCGATGCCGTGCACTCGGCTGAAATCTGGGCCGGCCGATTGCGCGAGATGCTGCGGGACCGGATGCTCGATAAGTTTTCCGGTGTCGATTTTGCCGCTGCGGGCCGGCAAATAGCGGCACACGAACGCGACCCCTATTCCATCATTCATGAGTGGCTCAAGAATTAATCACTTAGGGATCGCCGTGCGCTCCATCGACCAGGCGCTCGCGTTCTATCGCGATCAGCTCGGCCTAACGGTGTCTCTGCGCGAGACCGTCGAGGTCGAGAAAGTTCATGCTGCGATGCTGCCCGTGGGCGAATCGCGCATCGAGCTGCTGGAAGCCACCGGTCCCGATTCGGTCATCGCGAAGTTTATCGAGAAGCGCGGCGAAGGGCTGCATCACGTCGCGCTCACCGTTCCCGATCTGAACGCCGCCGTGGCACGGCTGAAAGCGGCGGGCGCCCGGCTGCTGAACGAACCGCGCGCCGGCGCCGGCGGGCACCTCTACGTATTCATTCACCCCTCCTCCACCGGGGGCGTGCTTTTGGAACTCATACAAGAATGAAACCAACCATTGGAATAATTGGCGGCAGCGGACTCTACTCCATGCCGGGATTTGAACGGCACGAGGAACGCAAGATCGACACGCCGTGGGGAGCGCCTTCGGACGCCTACATCGTCGGCGAGCTGGGCGGGAAAGAAGTCGCGTTTCTTGCGCGGCATGGGCGCGGACACCGTCTTTCGCCCTCCGAGCTGAACTTCCGCGCCAACATCTGGGGCATGAAGTCGCTGGGAGTGGAGCGTATCCTCTCGCTGAGCGCCGTCGGCTCGCTCAAGGAGGAGCATAAGCCGCTCGATTTCGTGATCCCCTATCAGTTTGTGGATCGAACACGGGGACGGGTATCTACTTTTTTTGGCGAAGGCCTGGTCGCGCACATCAGTTTTGCGCACCCCATTTGTTCCCACATGGCGGACATCGCCTACGCCGCCGGCCAGGACGCAGGCGTGCGCGTCAAGCTGGGCGGCAACTACCTGTGCATGGAGGGTCCGGCGTTTTCGACCCTGGCCGAGTCGAACCTGTATCGCAGCTGGGGGATGGACGTCATCGGCATGACGAATCTGCAGGAAGCCAAGCTCGCGCGCGAAGCCGAGATGTGTTACACCACCATCGCCATGGTGACCGATTACGATTGCTGGCATCCCGAACATGACGCCGTCACGGTGAATGACATCATCGCGAACCTGACGCAGAACGCCGCCAATGCCGCCAGACTGGTGAAGGCCGCGGTGACGGCGATACCCGCGGAGCGCATCTGCAAATGCAGCTCGGCGCTGGCCCACGCCCTGATCACCGATCGCAAGGCAATTCCCGAAGCCACGCGCAAGAAGATGGAGCTGCTGGTTGGAAAGTATCTGTAACCAGCTGCTGGACCTCTGCCTGCGGGGAGACCCCTGGTCTCCCGATCTGCTGGACCGCGCGATTACTGAAGACGACGGGCGCGCGCTGCTTTCGATCGTCGTCGAGCGCCTCGCCGATCTTTTTGAGCCGCGCCTGTGCGACGTATACGAGCGCTTGTTTCGCCAGGTGATCGAGCGCGTCACGCCCGAGCTGATCCCCAGGGTTCAGCCGGCCGGCGCGCGCGCGCTTCCGGCCGCCGCGAGCCGTGTCTACATACTCTCCCGCATCACGCTCGGAGCCGATGTGGCTGTCACCAGTGTGCTGCTGGACGCCGCCAAGCGCCGCTATCCCCAAGCCGAAATCGTATTTGCGGGCCCGCGCAAGAATTACGAGCTGTTCGAAGCCGATCCGCGCATCCTTCATCGGGAAGTGTCGTATGCCCGCGGCGGGACGCTTGCGGAACGGCTGCGCGTATCCGCTTCGTTATGGTTCGACGACGGGATCGTGCTCGATCCGGATTCCCGGCTTACGCAGCTCGGCGTGATCTCCGTATGCGATCCGCAGCGGTATTTCTTTTTCAATAGCCGGTCGTACGGGGGGGACGGCAACGAGCGCCTGCCCGATCTCGCCGCGAAGTGGGCGGAGGATCCGCAGGCCCGTCCGTACATCGCCACCCTGCCGGCAGAGGGCCCCGCTTCCGATATCACCGTAAGCCTGGGCGTCGGCGAAAATCCAGCCAAACGCCTGTCCGATGATTTCGAGCGTGAGCTGCTCGGAATGCTCGCCGGGACCGGCGGGTCCATTCTGATCGACAAGGGAGGCAGCCCTGAAGAGCGCGGCCGGGTGGAGCGCGCGATGCTTCCGGGCATGCGAACCCACGACGGGGCATTCGCTCCCTTCGCCGCGCACGTCGCCCGATCGAAACTATTCGTCGGCTACGATTCCGCCGCCGGTCACGTCGCTTCCGCGTGCGGCGTGCCGCTGATCAGTATCGCCAGGGGCTTCGCCAGTGAGCGCATGGCCGCACGCTGGCGTCCCCATGGGACGGTGATCGATGGATCCGCGCCCGATGTTCTCCGCCAGGCGCGGAACGCACTGGCTACATATACATTCCGCCATTGACGTCCAGCACGTGCCCGGTGATGTAGCCGGCTTCTTCGCTGGCCAGGAATCGCACCGCGGCGGCCACATCCTCCACCTTGCCGAACCGCCGCAGAGGAATGTGCGTCAGCAGATTATTCTTCATCTCCTCGGACAAGGCCGCCGTCATGTCGGTTTCGATGAAGCCCGGCGCCACTGCATTCACGGTGACCGTCCGGCTGGCGATCTCCTGCGCCAGGGATTTCGTCAGGCCGATCAGCCCGGCCTTCGACGCCACGTAGTTCGACTGTCCGGGATTCCCGGTCTCGCCCACAATCGATGAAATGTTGATGATCCGGCCCCAGCGCTGCTTCAGCATGCCGGGAAGAACCTGCTGGATCGCCAGAAACGCTCCTGTCAGGTTGGTCGCCAGCACCGCATCCCAGTCTTCCTTTTTCATGCGCATCGCCAACCCGTCCTTGGTGATGCCCGCGTTGTTCACCAGGATGTCCACCGGTCCGGCTTTGGCGAAGGCCTCCTTGATCGATTCCGGCGACGCCAGATCGATGGCAATGCACATCGCTCCCGGAATCTCGTAGGCGACCTCTTCCAGCCTGGCGCTATCGCGCGCCGCCAGAATCACCCGCGTGCCGGCCTCCCCTAGTGCTTTCGCGATTGCCCGGCCGATGCCGCGGCTCGCTCCCGTAACAAAAGCTGCCCTGTTTGTCATGTTCGTCATGCGATCTTCCATAATAGTGGAAATGGCTTATGACGACCTGCGAGAGTTCATCCGGGCACTGGAAAAGCGCGGCGAGCTCAAGCGCATCCCCTTCGAAGTGGATCCGTACCTCGAAATCACCGAGTTTGCCGACCGCAGCGTGAAATCCGGCGGCCCCGCGCTGCTGTTCGAAAAACCCAAGGGCTCCGACGTTCCGGTCCTGATCAACGCCTTCGCCAGTATGCGCCGGATGGAGATTGCGCTCGAAGTGTCCTCGGTCGAAGAGGTCGCCGGACGCATTTCCGAGCTGCTGGCCATGCAGAAGCCAGAAGGCCTGCTGGGGAAATTGAAAATGCTGCCGAAGCTGGCCGAGCTGGGGAACATCTTTCCCAAGATGGTTTCGAGCGGACCCTGCAAGGAAGTCATCCGCCGGCAGGGCCAGTTCGATCTCAAGTATTTTCCGATTCTGCACTGCTGGCCGCAGGACGCCGGCCGGTTCATCACTCTGCCGATGGTTTTTTCGCGCAACCCCGATACGGGGAAACGCAACTGCGGCTGCTACCGGCTTCAGGTGTTCGATGGCTCGACGACCGGGATGCACTGGCAGACCCACAAGCAGGGCGCCGAGCACTATCGCCGCCTGCGCGCGGCCGGCGGAACGAAACGCATGGACATAGCGGTGGCCATAGGTTCCGATCCCGCTACCATGTACTCTGCGATTCTCCCTCTTCCGCCCGATCTGGATGAAATGATGATCGCCGGCTTTCTGCGCGGCAAGCCCGTGGAGATGGTGAAGTGCGAAACTTCCGATCTGGAAGTTCCCGCCAACAGCGAAATCGTGCTGGAGGGCTACGTCGAGCTGGGCGAGCTTCGCCGCGAAGGGCCGTTTGGAGACCACACCGGTTTCTATTCTCTCGATGACGATTACCCCGTCTTCCATATCACCTGCGTCACGCATCGCAAGAAGCCCATCTATGCGACCACGATTGTCGGTCCGCCTCCCATGGAGGACTTCTACATGGGCAAAGCCATCGAGCGCATTTTTCTGCCCTTGATGCGGCTGCAGCTGCCCGAGATCCGGGATATTTCCATGCCCGCCGAGGGCATCTTCCACAACCTGATCCTGGTGGCGATCCGCAAATCGTACCCCGGCCACGCGCGCAAAGTGATGCACGCCATTTGGGGCTTGGGCCAGGCCATGTTTTCGAAATGCATCGTGGTGGTGGATGAAGACGTGGATGTGCAGAATACCGGCGAGGTGGCATGGAAGGCGCTGAACAACATCGATCCGGAGCGCGACATTCAGTTCGTGATGGGTCCGGTGGATTCGCTGGATCATTCCAGCCGCCTGCCCAACTACGGTTCGAAGATGGGAATCGACGCGACCAGGAAGTGGCCCGAGGAGGGGTTCACGCGCCCCTGGCCCGATGTAATCCGTATGCCGGAGGAAGTTCGCACCCGCGTCGCTGCACTGTGGAAGAAAGCCGGGTTACACTAGAGAAGTACATACGGCGGCTGTAGCTCAGTTGGTAGTAGCGCCAGATTGTGGTTCTGGATGTCGTGGGTTCAAATCCCACCAGCCGCCCCAAGGTCATCCCGGCAGCCCTACTTCCCGTTCGTGAAGAACTGAATCCCCTCCATCGTCAGCCACCCGACCAGGGCCGAGGCAGGGATCGTCAGGATCCACGCCCACAGAATATTCGTAGCCACACCCCAGCGGACCGCTTTCATGCGTTGAATCGAGCCGACGCCCGCAATGGCCCCGGCGGTGACGTGCGTGGTCGAAACCGGCAGCTTCAAGTATTCGGTCGCGAACAGAATGGAGATAGCGGCGGCCGTTTCAGCGCAAAATCCGCTGCGCGGCTTGAGCCTGGTGAGGCGCGATCCCATGGTGTTGACGATACGCCATCCCCCGCTCATGGTTCCGAGGGCGATGGCGCCGTAAGACACGAAAATAACCCACGGCGGCACTTCAAACTTGGCCAGCATACCGGACGTGACCAGCACGCCGGTGATGATGCCAGCGGTCTTCTGGGCGTCGTTGGCGCCATGAGAGAAACTCAGAGCCGCCGATGAAACCAGCTGCAGCCTGCGAAAGTAACGATCCATTCTGTCTGGCCGCGCCTTCCGAAAGATCCAATACACGGCAATCATCAGGCCGTAGGCCAGCGCCATGCCCATCAGGGGGGCGATCACGATGAACACCAGAGTCTTGATCCAGGCGCCGCCGATCAGGACGTCGAAACTCCGGTCCAGGCCGCGAAGATGGGCCGCACGCGCCATGGCCGCGCCGCCGTAGCCGCCGATGAGCGCGTGAGACGAGCTGGTCGGTAATCCCAGCCACCAGGTGATCAGATCCCACGTAATCGCACCCACTAATCCGGCCAGGATCACCAGCGGAGTCACATACTGAAGGTCGATCATCCCGGCGCCCACGGTTTTTGCAACGCCGGTTCCCACGCTGAACGCCGCGATGAAATTAAAACCGGCGGCCCACAAGACCGCCTGTGCCGGCGTCAGGACTTTCGTGGCTACTACCGTCGCAATCGAATTCGCCGCGTCGTGGAATCCGTTGACGAAATCGAACACCAGCGCGACCAGAATAATGGCACTAACCAGGATCAACGTGGAATCCATGCGCGGCTTTAGCTGTTCTTCACCTGGACGTTTTGCAGCGCGTCGGCGACGTCTTCGCAATAATCCGTCGTCTGCTCCAGGAACTCGTAGATCTCCTTGAGCTTGATGATGCGAATCGGATCCTTCTCGTTATGGAATAGGTCGGCTACGGCTGCGCGCACCAGTTGGTCCGCGGCCTCTTCCAGCCGGTTCACTTCAATGCAGTGATCTATAAACGGCTGGTCCTTGGCCAGTGCCTCGAAGGCCTTCCGCAGGGAGAGTCCGCAGGACTGCACCAGACGGCAGAGTTCCAGCACCGTTCCGGGCAGAGGATCGATGCGGTAGGCGAGCATACGATGCACGGAATCCTCGATACCGTCGATCACGTCGTCCAGATGGGAGGAGAGAGAGTGGATATCCTCGGGATCCAGCGGCGTGATGAACGTGGAGTTCAGGCGGGTGTAGATCTCGTGAATGACGGCGTCGGCCTGTTCCTCGATGGCTTTAATCTGGTGCGCGGCGCTGGCCAGATGCGTATTCCCCGCCGCGGCGCCCTCCGCCAGCAGATCCGCGGCCTGGCAAATAAAGTTCACCTGCTGATGAAAGTATTCGAAGAACTTCTCTTCACGTGGGAGCAGTTTCATGTCGTTTTCTAGTTGGTCCTCTATCTTGTCAATTCGGCGGGTGCCGGGTCAATGCAGGCCTGGATCTAACCTTCCTCGGCCGATCCCGTCTATAGTAGTGATATATGCAAGATGAACTGGGCGCACCCGGAGCCGGGGTGCCGCCGCCGGCGCCTGTTCCCTCCGCCGCCCGTGCCTTGTTCTGGCTGCGCGATCTGGCCGTCAGCGTCGTGATTGCGATCGTGGTGATCTTGTTTCTGTACCAGCCGGTCAAGGTAGAGGGCACCAGCATGACGCCTTCGCTGATTAACGACGAGCGCATCTTCATTAATAAATTCACCTATCGCTTCGGATTCGCCGATATCGTGCGCGGCGATACGGTCGTGTTCTGGGCGCCGGAAGATCCCGCCCGGTCCTACATCAAGCGCGTCATTGGAGTCCCCGGCGACGTGGTAGAAATCGACCATGGCGCTGTGATTCTGAACGGCCAGCGCCTGGAGGAACCCTATGTTCCCGACGACAATCGCGATCGCGTTTCCATGCAGGCCCGCGCGGTCGAACCAGGTCACTATTTCGTGCTGGGCGACCACCGCAATTCCTCTAACGACAGCCGCAGCTGGGGTACTGTCTCGCGCGAAGCGATTTACGGAAAAGCCGTGTTCGTGTATTGGCCTCTAACGCGTCTGGGCCTTTTGCGCTAACTACCGCCGTCCGATCAGCCACATCAACAGACTGAGCACCGCACTCACCAGGATGCAGGTGACGATCGGAAAGTAAAAGACGCCGTTCTTTCCGCGCAGCACGAC